>CAZCPT010000001.1:0-60054 GCA_964499905.1 uncultured Candidatus Saccharibacteria bacterium
CATGGTAAGGATGAGGTCACGAGTTCAAATCTCGTTCGCGGCTCCATTTTTGTTGACAACTAACTACTTAGCCACGCATCGTATAGCGAGCCCGCTGCTTCTCATGACGCTAGTGTTTGGATAGGCATGACCCTGCTCATCGACGCTTAGGCTGCGCATACCTACGATACCAGACATAGTAGAAGACCAGTAGCCACCGTCGTACCCCTGTTCCACCGGGGCAGCATTATAGAAGCTGCCGGCTAGAGCGAAGGCAGCTCCGTTATCGGTAATAGGCGCTCTCATAAGAGCGTTAAAATTATATTGATCATATAGAGCTTGGGAATCTCCGGACGAGCCACCGGTTGGAAGTCTCCATCCGGCTGGGCAGATATCATAGCTAGCATTAACGCTATTAGAGCCTCCAGAAATAGTTCCAGCAGAAGCGGCGTGGTAGTTATAAAGGGTACCATATGGAGTGCCGGAAGTTGGGTCTGTGCCGGAAATGTTGATATATTCACCGGCATTATAAGTGCCAGAACCAGTTGTTTTCTTCCAGCTGTTGAAAGTAGAAGCAGTTACTGTTGTAGAGAGATTAGTGTTGGAACTAGTGAGATCCGTGGTGAGATTCGTGCGCCCGAGATCAAGGTTTTCTGCCATCCAAACCTTCCCGTCTTTCATTTTGGCTATAGCATAGGTTTTGTTGTCACGATTATCGATAAGATTGTAGGTGGTGCTGTCTACCATGGAAGCAAGAACGGTGGTTTTATCATTCGCAGAGAGATTATTGAAGTCCTGCATATAGGCCAGTTTGGAAATTGTCATTGGTTTTAGTATACAGCGAATTGATGCACCATTATTGCGCGCTAGAGCTGCTGTTCTTATATTGCCAGATGGAGAGTTAACTACTAATACATATCTATTATTTTCTTGTTGTTTTTGCTTTGTCCAATAATACCCTACGCTTCCGGTTTGTACCGGTCCGTAGTATTCGTTTGGCTCGTCGTCTGAGAAGAATCCTGCTTGTGCTAATGCGGCTTGGCTCGATGACCTCATATTGCTATATGAACTGCTATAACTTGTTAGTAAATCGTCGAACTCGTTTTTAGTTGGCATTCTCCAGCCGGCAGGGCAGATGTCGTATTCCGCTTCATTGTTGTTGCTACTGCCGGAAATTGTGCCGGCCGAGGCGGCATAGTAATTATATAGCACGCCGTATCTGGTCTGCGAGGTAGAATCAGTTCCTGTTACTGGTATATAATTTCCGGCCGTGTAGGTATTAGCGCTGACGGTTTTCTTCCAACTATTAAATGTTGTATCCGTAATATACGTTGCATCGGGAATATTTGTGTCGTCGCTTGTTAGATCGTCATATAGGGTTGTGCTACCTAAGCTTAGATTATCAAGCATCCAGCAGTTGCCGTCGGCTAATCTTTTGATTTTATAGCTTTGACTATCACGTGAGTCTATCACGGTTTTTACTGTACTTGTACAATCGGATGATTTAATAATTTGCATTTGCGGCGTAGCACTGGCCGTTACTGTTGCGTTTTGCGAAGTGGTGTATATTGTGGGGTCTTGGTTTTGGCTACCATTTATACTGTTAGCTCCTTCTAGCGTCCATTGGTTAAAAGTATAACCATTTTCTACTTCAGCTCGGTAATTATATTTTCTCCCTAACTCTAGATTTATAGTATTATTATTTGCTACACTTACGCCATTTATGGTCACGCTAGCTATACCCTCACCATAAACTATTGTAACGGGATAAATATTCTTAGATTTAACCTTACAGCGGATTGAATAGCCATAGGCCCTACTGCCTAATGTGTCACTTGTCACCGCGTTCATATTTAGCACATAATTACTTTCATAGTAGTTTTCGTATGTCCAATAGCGGCCTTTTTCATTTAGCCCTGTAGGTGCGCCAGTGCTAAATTCTCCAGACATTGTGTGTGAGGCGCCGCCGTTTGCGATTGTATCTCTGATTGTGGTACCATCGTATGTTGGGTTTTGCTTATGAATAATTTGACCATAATCTTTGCCATCTTCAATTGTTGGCAACTCCCAGCCGGCAGGGCAAATGTCATACATGGCATCATGCATAAGTTGTCCGAACGATCCTCCCGAAATTGTTCCACCTGTTGCAGCGTAATAGTTGTAGAGTGTGCCGTGAGGCGTGCTGTTTACGGAATCGTTTCCGGTTAGCGTGATGAACTCGCCGTCTGTTAATGTTGAGGTTCCGGATGTTTTCTTCCAGCTATTAAAGGTTGCTGCCGGGATAGTGGTTGCTATGTTTGTATTACTGCTTGTGAGATCTGTTGTGAGGGTAGTTCGGCCTAAGTCTAGGTTTTCTGCTAGCCAAATATTACCAAAATCTAACTTCGCGATTTGATATGTTTTATTATCTCGATTATCAATGAGTTCATATACCGTGTTGCTACTCATAGAATCATAAACGGATTCATACTGTTTTGCTGATAGACTGTCGAAGTCTTGAAGGTAAGTAAGATCATTAATGGTTGTACTCTTTAATATACATCGTACTGCACCTCTGGTTTCATCAAGAGTACTAACGTTTGTGTCAAAATTATATGTTCCGTCCTTTGAAATTGTAACTTGTCTCTTTCTTGTTTTTGTATTATATGTTCCATTTAAACCTTGCTGGACTGGTGGGCTACTCATGTTATTTACGCCCGCTGTGAGTGATAATGCCACACCTCCAGAAGTGGCTGGTTTTCTAAGATCTTCGTATGTTGGATATCTGTCGCTACTTGTTAACGACCTATATTGTGTCTCACTTGCCGTTGTCCACCCAGCTGGGCACAAATCCTTATTAAAGTTGTTCGTTCCCGTTACGCCTTGTCTATCCATTGCATCAAAACTATATAATGATCCGTACGCGTTTCCTGATATTGGATCCCCTCCTGGGATTGGCGAGACGATTGGCTTTGAATTAACCATTCCTGGGCTATATGACATCTTAATCCACTCATTAAATGTCGTTGAAGTAACTGTGTTTGTTAAATTAGTGTTGCTACTTGTAAGGTTTGTACTAATTGTAGTTCTTCCTAGATCCAGATTCTCCATCATCCAACAGTTACCGTCTTTTAAGAGTTGGATAGTATATACACGGTTATCTCTTATATCTTTAACTTTACTTGGGGTTGTAGTGCAAGAAAAGGTTCTTTGGTCCTGCATACTGTTATCTATATGCAATGCATTGGCTGTTACCGTGGCGTTTGTAGTTCCAATTTGATAATAGGCGTATTGTGTCCTGGATGGCGTGAAGGTGCCAGATGTTGATGTCCAACTGTTGAAGCCATAGCTTGGTTCTGGTGTCATGCCAATGACATAACTAGTTCCTTCTTCTAGATTTATAGTGCTACCGTCTGCGATCGTTATGTCGTTTATTGTTATTTGGGCTACGCCCGTTCCATAATTGACTGTTAATGAATGCACTGCGTTCTTTTTAATACATCGTATTGATGAATAATAAGTGTTTGTTAATGTTGAGCTTGTATTGATTGAGGATGTGTTGTTTCTTAATTCTAATATAAAAGAATTTGCTGAGCTATTTCTGTTTGATGACCAGTAGTATCCACCATTTGTTTTGGTGCTATTACTTGTTGCTCCCGTGTAACTCCCTGACAGATTAAACGCTGCTCCACCAGCATTGAATGGATTTCGCATCTTGGCGTAAGTATTATAGGCTGTCGTATTATATAACGTTATAAATTCATTACTTGTTGGAAGCCTCCATCCCGCTGGGCAAATATCGTATATCGGATCGTAACTCCTTATTACGCTATTTACGGTTCCTCCTGTTGTGGAAGCGTAATTGTATAAAGTCCCATATGGTGTATTTGTTGTGTCGTCTATCCCTTCCTCTGTAACAAATCCACCAGAATATGAGTAAGTAGGTGTTGTTTTCTTCCAGCCATTAAATGTTGAGGCGGTGACGGTTGATGAAATATTTGTGTTGCTACTTGTGAGATCTGTTGTCAAAGTTGTTCGCCCGAGATCTAGGTTTTCCATCATCCAGCAATTTCCGTCGGCTAATCTCTGAATAGTGTAGACGCTGTTGTCTCTATTATCGTATACTTTTTCTGCTGTTGATGTACACTTTGTTGGGTCTAGATTCTGAATCTGATCCATATATCTTGATGTTAGTGTTAGTGTGGTATTACCGGTTATTGTGTATGTTGTAGCGGCTGTTGTTGTACTACCCAAAGTGCCATTTGCTGTAGTTGCCCAAGTATCAAAGGTGTAAGGATTATTAAAGCTTGGAGTGATGGTATATTCTATACCTTCATACAACGATACGGTATTATTGCTTGTCGTGGCTTGTTGAGATGTGTACGTTAGATTATAGAAGCCAACACTGCTGCCGCCGGTATCAAATACTACGGTTACTGTATACGTATTTCTTGCTGTTACAGAAAATTCCAGTGTTGTGTCATCAGTAATAGTGAAGGTCGTAGGGTTCGATGATGCTGAGCCCAATGTCCCATTGGCACCAGTTGTCCAGCTATTTAATTTGTACCCAACGGCTGTACTTGCCGTGATTTCATATTCGGCGTTTTCTGCTAATTGCACCGTTGGGTTTTCTGAAGTCGCAGTCACCGTACCATATGTACTGTTATTAAACGTAACGCTTGCCCCATTTGTAGGGATTGTTACTGTTACATCATAAAACTGAGCATTATTCCCGTCGAATATACATCTAACTGTAAACGCATCCCATTTATTGTAGTTATTATTTGGCGTGACAGTATTTGATGCGTAGCCCATACGATAGGCGTTTTGATCGCTAAATGCCGTAGCGCTCCAAATACGCCCGTTTGAATACCCGCTTTTCCTCTGATTGTTGTTGTAATCGCCGGACCACAGCAAATTATTTGGGTAGGATCTTAATCCAGCGTCTGTATTTGTGCGGCCGCTGTTTGCTTGCGCGTTAAAGGTGACCCATTCGCCAGAATTACCGGTAGGAATGTGCCAGCCAGCAGGGCAGATATCACCTTGTACGGTCCCGGAGACGGTGCTTAAAGTGCCGTTACCAGCGGTGGCGGCATACCAGTTATAATAAACGCCATAAGAGTACCACGCTACGCTATTTCCTGCAGTGTTATAAGATTGTGTGAGATTTCGATTGAGATTGTTGCTATTATATTGGATGATATCTATACATGCCGATGTGTCTGGAGTATTACATAAAGTATTTTGACTTGAGGAATTCCCGGCCTGGGTTATAAATGCTGCAGTTGGATTATGGGTATTTGCTGCGGTGATAGTAGCTGTGTGCAAGTCTAATCTGAGGTTTTCAATTATCCAACAATTACCGTCCGCGAGTTTTGCTACGGCATATGTATTATTGTCACGTACGTCCGTTAGGGCCGTTACTGTATTGTTTGCGAGACTACTACATGATTTCCAAGTGTGTAGGTTTCCGGCTGAGGCGATCCATTTTGCGTAGAGCTTTAGGCCAGCGCTTGCTAGATTCGGTGTAGTAATCGCAGCATTTGGTCCATAATTTGTACCAGTTCCGTCTGCAGCTGTGTTCCATCCGGCAAACCCGTAACCACTTTTAGAGAAATTTGACGGGATAAGATTAACATTTGCATTACTATTGGCTGCTTGGTTACTCATTGTGCCTTCATCGGCGCGGTTGCCAAAGTAGCAGATATAACCACTTGGGCAGGTGTCTTCTAGCCATACGGCATATAGTATGTTGGTTTGGTTCGATGTCGTATAGCTATCACCGCCTGTATATTCTGCGGTAGGAGAATTTGGCGTTTCGCTCCAGCCTACGAAGCTGTATCCCGGTTTATAAGGGATTACATTTGATAATGTGAATGTATAGCTACCAGACGCGGAATAACCGACTTCTGATTCGGGCCCGTCTATGCCGGTATCGATATTGTATGTTAGGGTGTATTCATCTTCAACTTGTACTTTTGATGTGAGAGTTAATGTGGCTGTACCTGTTACCGTATAAGTCGTAGCTGCTGTTGTAGTGCTACCAAGAGTGCCGTTTGCTGTGGTAGTCCAACTATCGAATGTATAACCTGATGCAAAACTCGGAGAAATTGTATATTCTATACCTTCATAAAGTGTTACTGTGTCCCCGTTACTCGTGGCTTGTTGCACGCCATATGTAGCATTATAAAACCCTACTGTGTTTGAGTTCGAATCCATATTTACGGTTACTGTATAGGTTGGTATTGCCGTGCCAGTTACTGATAGTGTTGTGTCGTCTGATACTGTGTAGGTCGTTGGGTTTTCGTCGTCATCTCCTAGCGTCCCATTACTTCCTGTTGCCCAGCTAGTAAACCCGTAGCCCAGTGTTGGGTTTGCTGTAATAGTGTAATTCGCTCCGCTTACAAGAGATATAGTGCTACCGCTTATTGACACGGTTGCCGATCCGTAGTCTTCGTGGTAGAATGTGATGCTTGAAATACCGGTTCCTAGTGTCACCGTCACATCATTATAAAAGGTGTTTCCTCCTTGATACAGACATCGAACAACAAATCCCATATACTTATTCCAGTTTTTTACAGGGGTAACTGTGGTGATTCCGTAGCCCATGCGATATGCTTTTGCCGTTGCCGCGGCCGTTGCAGACCATATGCGTCCATATACGTATTGACCAACATCGGATCCGCCGAAGTCTCCGGACCAAACAAAATTTACAGGGTAATCCCTTAGTACTGCGTCGGCGTTTGTAATCCCGTTATTAGCGGCATCGTTTAATGCTTTATATTCACCACCTGTGTTACCAGTTGGGAGCCTCCAGCCAGCTGGGCAAATGTCACCTGTAACTACCCCGCTACTTTTACTATATGTGCCGTTACCTGCGGTTGCAGTAAACCAGTTGTAGTATATACCGTATGAATACCAAGCGCTAGTATTGGTGTTCGTATCGTATGACGGTGTCAAACTACGATTTAAATTCCTTGCATTATAAGTGATTTTATCGTCACAAGCCGAACTGTCAGGACTACAAAACGTATTTGTGGTTGCTGCGGTAGATGTAGCACTTAGAAAGTCTGTGGTTGGGCCATTGGTGTTATTCGCCGTTATGTTAGCTGTGCCCGGGTCTAATCTTAGGTTTTCAATCATCCAGCATTTACCATCAGCGAGCTTTGCTATGGCATAGACGTTGTTGTCGCGTGTATCTTTTAGGGCAGTAACAGCGCCAGTTGCGAGATTACTGCAGCCGGTCCAGGTTTGCATATTGCCGGCCGATTGAATCCATTTAGCGTATAATTTCATCCCTTCGCTGGATATATCTCCGGTCGTTATTGTGGCGTTTGGGCCATAATTAGTACCAGTTCCATCCGTTAGGGTGTTCCACCCGGCAAATCCATATCCATTCTTAGAAAAGTTTGAAGGTATTAGAATGGTTTCTGTGTTGCTAGTGGCGGCTTGATCTGCCATGGTACCTGCATCAGCACGGTTCCCGAAATAACAGATGTAGCCTGCATCGCAAGTGTCTTCTTGCCAGATTGCGTATAGATATATTTCGGTATTTGAGCTGAGCTGCATTGTATCGCCTGGTTGATATGTTGCAGCAAGTGCATTTTCGTTTTCACTCCAACCTAAGAATGTATATTCATTTCGAATTGGCACCGTTGTCGTTATTGTGGTTTGAGTCGCGTCGTATGCTACTTGATCTGTACTTGGCATATTTGAAACTGTATCTTCGGTGTTTTTATCATAGAAAATAAGAAAATCGCAAGGGTTTGCGGTGGCCATAACAGTAAATGTTTTTTGGTAGGTTCCTGATGGCACAGAAGTATCTACTATTGCTCCAAAAGTTAGAGTATAGGTATTTGCAATACTATTTGCTGCATTCGTGGTTGCAATTTCATCTGCTGTAACTAGTGGAACAGCGGAATATGTGGTACCACCGTTGGTGCTATAACCGTAGTTGTTATCAAAATCGGTTGATTGTAATGTGGTAACAATCGATGGTATTGTAAATGCGTTGTTTGATATGTTCGTAAGCGATGTCGATTCGCCATTGGCTTTAAATGTAAGCGTGTATCCCGTCCTGTTCGTTGTTGATACATCTATCGTTTGGCTAACTGTTGAAAAATTACCAGGCGTTAGAGATAGAGTGGCAGAGTTGCTTGGCGAAATTGTAAGTACAGGCGTATGTGACCCGGTTGCGCTAGCCGAATCTAGGCTTTTTGGAATTGGAATTATCATGCTTAAAAATAGCATGGTTGCTGCAAAAGAAGCTAGAAATCCTAAGGATCCCACGCTAAGACGGAATGCGTAAAGGCGACTTCGCCTCTTTGTTCCACACCTATATCCCATTCTGCTTATATTTTATCAAAATAGCATAAATTATATAGGCTTGAAGTAGATATTTTTTATGTTTAAATATGTTTTTTAACCCCTGTTTTTGAAATGACGCCCTTTGTGCTTATAATTGACAATTTATGGTATTTATGCTATAATGTAGTTAAGTATCTTATTTATAGGGGAGGATAAAGATGCTAGCACTTTATGTGATTGCGTTAATTGTTGGAATGCTGTTTTTATTTGTTGTTTTCTTTCTCTTGGTCGCTCTTGCTGTTGATTTCTTCGTTTGGCTTCTTAGAGGCGGTGGTCCCGACTTTTAACGTAACCCTAGCCCTCGATTCTCGGGGGCATTTTTATTCTGGTTCTTTGAAATCCTTATCGCCTTCAAAACGCGTTCGAATAACCGGACATTTATCCATTTTGAGTAGTTTATCGGCAATTTCTACTAATTCGTCTGCTTTGTAGATTTCTTCCCGCCATTCTTTTGGTATTTTTTCATAACCATAGTATGCTCCAGCAAGTTGCCCATATACTGCGCCATTTGTGTCAGTGTCACCGCCTAGTCTAATGACAGCCATCATGCCGTCTTTAAATGTTTTATAATTAATTAATCCCCACATGGCGATTGCAAAAGTATCAACAATGTAGCCGCCTAAATTCGTCAAATTTTTTTCGTCTTTTTTTAGTACACGTCCTACCAAGTTATCGATGTTATTGAGCCAAAAATCGTCACAATCTTTGCCTTTAAACCAACGTTCAGCATAGTTATGAATGTTTCTTTTTTCTAGTCCATGTAAGGCACAATATAACGTGGTAGCAAACATTTGAGTTATTGTTCTTGCGGCAACGGAGTTATGGGTTTCTTTTGCTGATAATTCGGCCATACGGAGCGTATTTTCTATGTCTTTCCCATCAATAAATTCACCATCATCATCTTCTGGATCCGCCACAAGTGAGCCATTTTTATAGGCTTCTTTTAAAGTTGGGTATTTTTTATCCGGAAAAGTGTTTGCTATTATGATTGGTGCTAGACGCATAATTGGACCATTTCCGGCCGACTCGGTTTCTTCGTCTTCTAATACAACTGGATGCCTTTCAAAATCTTCTAACGCCCTTAAAGTTTGTGCTCCCACATCTGCAGCTGGTTTATCGTCGTAAGTGCGGTAGCCTTCTTCGCTCCAGGCGAGAAAGCGACGCATGATATCATATGAATCATATCCGCCATTTACTAGCAAACTATCTGCGATGCAGAGCGCCATTTCGGTATCGTCCGTCCATACGCCTTTTGGTGCACGGTAATTATCATGAAATTTTTCAATTTTCTTGCCCATTTCTTTAATATGAAAATCAGAAGGGGCGGGTAAGAATTCCACTGGTGCGCCAAGAGCATCGCCGACGGCTAGCCCCACCAACATGCCACGGGCTTTATCTTGATATTTATTATTACTCATTTATCTTATTATACGATATTTATAGGGTTGGCTCTAATATCTTTTTTGCTATACACCGAATCGCACAACCCGTGGTTCTACCGGTAGAATCGTTTATTGTTGCGCCCCCTGAGAATACTCTGAAATATGCTAATGTTCCGCCACTAGTAAATGACGCGGAATTATAGTAACCGTATGTATTTGTATATTGTAATGAATTGTCTAATACCCAGATTCGTCCTGAGAATGGAAGATTTGCTCCGCCTTGAGTAATAGGTTTTCTTACTAAATCGTTGGTGTTATAGTGGCTATACATTTCGGCATATTCGCCTTCTGGGCCACCTGTAGGCATTCTCCATCCGGCAGGGCAAATGTCTTGCTCTGAATAGGTTATTGTGACATCCGAACCTGAAACCGTACCACCAGATGCCGCATAATAGTTATATAAAGTGCCGAATGCTTCATTGCTAACACTATCAGTTCCTGATATCGATATAAATGCTCCATCGTTTTCTCTTGCCGTGTTGAAGCTGGCATCTTTCCATCCGTTAAATGTGGTTGAGCTTATTGTGGTTTTAATATTGGTATTATCACTTGTTAGGTTATTCGAAATACTTGTGCGTCCTAAATCTAAGTTTTCCGCTAACCAAATGTTTCCATCTAATAGCTTTGCGATTTTGTAAGATTTATTATCACGCCCATCTGTTAGATTATAATTCGTGTTAGCTGACATTGATGAACGGATTGATAGGATATCGGCATATGCTAAGGATTTGAAATCTTGTAAGTAAGTTAGATTTGAAATTGTTTTTTCTGCATAAATACAACGAGCTGACATGCCGCGACTCCTTATCATTGAATCTGCGGAATATATTTGGCTTCCCCCCGAAGAAATAAATAGATATCGCATTTCGGTATCGGAGCTTCTGACGGATTCCCAATAACTGCCACTGTTATTAACCGCTTCTACGTTTCCACTTATATTCACTCTACCTGCATAAGCAAAGGCTGCACCTCCTTCTGATTCCGATTTTCGCATTAGCTCTAACGAATGATAGTTCGAATAAAGCGTTGAGTATTCGGTGTTGGTCGGTAGTCTCCACCCTGCTGGACAAATATCATAATATGAGTTTTCCGTATTTATATTTCCTGATATCTTTCCAGCTGAAATTGCATAGTAATTATATAGTGTACCATAGCGGTTGCCAGATGTGGCGTCAGATCCTGTTTGTACAATATATTCGCCTGCATCATAAGTCATTTCGTATTGGGTCTTTTTCCAGCTTTCAAAAGTGCTTCTAGAGATTGTTGTGTTTGTGTCTGTATTATTTGCAGTTAAATCTCCTGTTAATGGTTCTGCGCCGAGATTTAGGTTTTCCATCATCCAGCACCTACCATCATCTAGCCTTTTTATTATATATGATTGCATGTCTCGAGAATCGTATACGATTGACGCCGTAGACGTACAGTCTGAGGCGCTAATATTTTGAATAAGCTGAGAATCTGGCACTGCTGTTGACGAAATAGTATCCGAAGTAGTTCCTACTGTATATGTTGTATTAGTTATATTGTATTGTTCAATGTCGCCACTAGTTGACTCCCATTTTTCTAAGGTGTAGCCAGAGTTGGTTGTGGTTTGAATTGTATAAGTTTCTCCTTCTTCGAGTTGGACAGATTGGCCGTTACTAACCGTGCCGCCATTAATCTTGATTTCTGTGACGCCGGTACCATATTGGACTTTAACATTATGCTTTGGCTTTTTTAGTATACATCTAATACTATCACCACTGCTACGGTCGCTATATAGGTATGCTGGGTTAACCGAAGACGTTGTCATGAATAGCGTGTATATACTGGTGGCATTGTTTCTTGATGATGACCAATAAAAACCATAGCCGTTTGTTGGGCTGGTCCAAGTACTACTAAAGAATCCTGGTATAGCAAATGCTGCACCACCCTCTGCGATTGGCTTTCTAATATTTTCAAGTGAATTGTATGCCTCATTATTGTACAGAGCTGTGAATTCCCCTGTTGCATTACCGGTCGGTAGTCTCCAGCCGGCTGGGCAGATGTCATATTCCGCATCAGAAGTATTAATGTCGCCGGATACTGTCCCGGCAGTTGCGGCGTAGTAATTATAGAGTGTACCTTTCTTAGAGCCTGATGTTTGATCCGTTCCTGCTATTTGGGTGAATACACCATTATCTTTTGTCGGTGATGCTCCGGAGGTCGTTTTCCAACTATTAAACGTACTTGCCGATACTGTTTCATTAATATTTGTATTACTACTTGTTAAGTCTGTTACTAGTGTGATTGCGCCTAAATTAAGGTTATCAATCATCCAGCAGTTGCCATCGGCAAGTTTGGCTACAGTATAGAGTTGTCCATCGCGGGTATCATAAACCTGCTTTGGCGTCGAAGAGCATTCGGAGTATTTGAGGTTTTGGATAGTTTGCATTGCGTTTGCTTCTAGGGTAGACGTCGTTGCATTTAATGGTGTAAATGTATATCCTGTTAGCGCATACCCAGTATTTAATACCGGATTTATCACAAGTGGCGTGTTATTGGCTAGACTTACCGTGCCGTTATTTGCTACTGAGTTTCCATTTACTGTGGTGCTAGCTATACCTTCACCATATTTGATTTGTACTGTTCTAGTACCCATTTCGGCGATTGGTGAAATAAAACTATTGCCATCTCCTACCGTGTAAGTCGTACTTGCGCTGGTAGGACCGGCAACTTCTCCTTCTTTGCCCGGATTCCAACGGACAAATGAGTACCCATCTTCAAGAGTAGCCGTAAGCGTGTAGCTTTGCCCAGAAGTTAGGTTTTCTACCAAGCAACCTGTCTTTAATGTACAATCTACATTGTTTAATGTGACCTTACTAATACCGGACGTTGGTGCAATTGTAATGTTGTATAGCATCGTTGCAGTTAAAGTATATTTGACTGTCCCTATATAATCACCAGCCACCTGATCTGTGGCAGAGCTAACCTTGTAAGTTGTAGTAATCGCTGAACCAGTTTCACTATCTGTTCCACCATTATAGTTTGAAATCATTTCTGGCGTAGAGGGAATTTCGCTATATGAATTATAACCATTTTCGATTGTTAGATTTTCTGGCGAATAAGATGTATTATCTTTTGATATTTTCATTGACCAGTTTGAAACGTTGCCGCTTTCTGTGCCGGTTGGAATTACAGAATTATTACTAGTGTTTTTTAGATTTGTATTTCCTTCAGTTTCGTTTGTATATCCAACAGCATATACTTGATGATCGAGTGAATTGGGGCATTTTGTCACTATTTTCGTGGTACCAATCTCTTCTGCTTCTGTACCTGGGCTAATGGTTGCTTGATGGGTTGCTTCTTCAATCTTGGTAAACGTGCAGCTTGTTGAATCTGCATACAGTTGGCTTTCGTCTGGTTCAGCAAATGATTTTGTAATCTTAAAGCTCATTGTGAAGGCTGCAAAAAATGTTATGACTACCAAAATTTTTGCCATAACTCTTTCTGGCCGAAGTCGGATAATTCTTCTAATCCTTTTTCGGTCAAATAGCCTTCTTACACCATGGCCCATATATTATATATTTTACCAAAAGCAAGATGATAACGGTAGTGTTTTTTATCTATTTTTTATCATAAAGTTTAGTATTATCTATCACTAATCTTCGCTTACTGTATTGCCTGATAGCTTTCTTGATATCTTTCTTATATTCAATACGTGTAGAAATCAGGATTTTAGTAGGATCTTTTGGGATGAAACAAATCGTATAATGATTAAAGATTACGTATTTAGTGTCACGCCAAAGCAAACGATACTTGCCTTGCGAGTTTTCTACCTGCACAAAGTATTTGGCAATTTGAAGGCTGCGTTTGCCCTTGATGCTGTGATACTGGTTAATTGTTCTAAGTACATAAAACAAATACGACGCACTAACTATAAGTACTAATGAGAAAAATACAATTGGATAAACATTAATTATGTGATGATTAATGAGTAGAGAAATTGAGAAAATTAAGATCATCGCAATTGAAATAATGGTATAGACAAGTGGGCGAGTTGTTGCAAAATGGACGTACGACCTCGGTTCCTCGCGTAAGAAATCGTAGTTGAGTAGTATCCAGTAGAATTCGTTATAGTATTTCTTATCTGCCGACTCAGCAATCTTGATTTTCATCTGATGCTCCAACTCTCTCTATTTTCATTATACTATAAAAAATTATATCTGTTATATTGATTTTTAGGGAAAATATTTTATTAATACTTCTTTTTAATTGTGACGTCAATGCTATTTTGGCCGAGTATTTCTACGATACGGTATAAAGTTTCCATACAGAGCATAACACGCGGGTGTGGTGTGTCTTCATTATAATCAAAGATATTAAAGCCAAATAATTTGTTTGATTTTAGGCCGTCGCAAAAGAGAAATTCATATTCTTCGCCATCAAAATTGTCGTTTTGCTCGAGGTTTTCCATCTTGATAAGTTTTGGATTGGTTTGGATTAGTTGCAAGATTTCGAGTAGAGCACTTTTTGGTAAAGTATATGTGCTATAGTCGCCATAATCTTTAACTGAAATGTTGTTATCTTCTATATAATCGACTTTTAATTCAAAAAACTCATCATCACCATAAGGATACATTGCAGGTTCGCGTCGGTACTGAAAAATAATCATATTTCTATTATAAATGAAAAAACCGCCTATTTCTAGACGGTTTGGGCTTTTTTGGCGGTAATTAATTTGCTGATCCATTCTGTAAGCAGACCTAGGAGGATACCGACGATTGTGCCGGCGACATTGATTGCTGCATCTCTTATCGATGCGCTTCTTCCGAAGGTGTATGCTTGCATAAATTCGGCCATGATGGCAATAAATATACTCATTATAAACGAAGTTAAGACCGAAGCCTTAACGGTAGTAGCTGAGCTATTTATGGCAAGATGGCCTGCATAGGCGAGAATGGTGAATACGAGCCCGTGGCCGAGCTTACGGATGAGATAGTAAAGCTTTTCGCTGTACGCTAGGTCTTTACCTAGCAGTACCGAAATCTTTTGAACTATGCCAACCGTAGCGTTGGTGACGTTTTCGGAATCAGAGGAATTCTGCCAGCAAAGTACAAATACCACCAAGAGAATCGCGATGTACTTAAGCCATCTTTTGAGCTGCTTGCTCAATTCTATCACCCCTTTGTCTTAAAGTGCGAAGCCTCTTATTATTATATCAAAAAGTTTAAGTTTTGTCAAGTTGGTGTAGAATAGAACTATGGGGAAGGTCTATATTGCGATTGACTTAAAATCGTTTTATGCCAGCGTTGAATGTGTTGAACGTGGGCTAGATCCTTTGACGGCTCGACTGGTGGTAGCTGATGCTTCAAAAACCGAAAAAACGATTTGTCTTGCGGTTACGCCGGCTTTGAAGGCACTTGGGATTCCTGGTAGAGCTCGGCTTTTTGAGGTATATCAAAAGACTGATGATTTTATTATTGCTCCGCCTAGGATGCGAAAATACATGGAAATTTCAACTAAAATTTTTTCGATTTATGCGACATTTGTAGCACCAGAAGATATTCATGTGTATTCGGTAGACGAAGTGTTTATTGATGCTTCACCCTACCTAAATAATTACCATGGGTCTCCTCGCGAACTTGCCATGGCGATGGTAAAAGAGGTATTAAAACAAACCGGTATTACCGCTACTGTGGGGATTGGAACGAATTTATATTTAGCCAAAATCGCGATGGACATCCATGCCAAACATATGGAGCCAGATAAGGACGGAGTACGGATTGCCGAATTAGACGAGATGAGCTATCGCAAAGAGCTTTGGAGCCACGAGCCGCTCACAGATTTCTGGCGAATTGGGCCTGGGTATAATAGAAGGTTAAATAAACTTGGAATTCATACAATGGGCGAGCTTGCACGCTATTCACTAAGTGGCGCAAATACTCTGTATCATGAATTTGGCGTGGCAGCAGAACTATTAATTGACCATGCATGGGGCTATGAGCCAGTCGAGATTTCTGAAATTAAAAAATATCGTTCCAAGAACCGTTCCGTTTGTTCTGGGCAGGTATTATCGCGGCCGTATAAGTTTGATGAAGCCCGTACTGTTACTCTTGAAATGGCCGACCAGTTAGCTCTTGATATTATGCGATTAAAATTAGTTTCCGATCAACTTGTTATGACGGTTGTTTATGATGTTTTAAGTGCTAAGGATTATAAAGGAAAGATTATTAAAGATCGCTATGGCAGAAAAATACCAGAGTCCGCGCATGGTACGATAAATTTTGACGGCTTTACTGAAACAAGTAGTACATTTATGATTAAATCTGGCGAATTGTTCGATAGGATTGTCAACCCCGATTTATTAATTAGGCGTATTTATTTAACAGCTAACCATATTCAGTATTACCGTGCCAAGCGTCCGCTTAGACAACTAAATATTTTCACGAATTATGTAGAAAAGAAAAATAAAGAAGAAAAAGAAGTCCGGCGCGAAGAGGCGATTTTAAAGATTAAAAAGCGTTATGGACGAAATGCAATTTTACGTGGCTTAAATTATGATGAGGGTGCTACTCAAATTGAAAGAAATAATCAAGTTGGAGGCCATAAGGCATGAATTACGACGATATTATTAATTTACCGCATTTTCATGCTGAAGGGAGACCATACATGTCCATGCGAGACAGAGCTGCGCAATTTGCGCCATTTAAGAACCTAAAAGGTTTTGATGAGTTGGTCGGCGAAGAAGAATTTGATATAGAAAAAGGCGCAAACGCTCTTTGGTACGATATTGAACCAGGCCTAGATGAATTTTATGAAGAAGAAATCTATTACAACTAGTATAATAATACTGGGTAGTTAACTGTACTTTAAAAGGAGGGGGAATTAAAATGGCGATTTTTGAAGCTTTAGTCGCAGTAGTTTTCTTACTTTTCTTTTTACTGATGCTTATTTTCGAGCTTCGTTCAAGAAACATTTTATATGCCGAAAAAATGATGAAAATGTTTAATATCTTGGTGACAATCATCATTTTACTTATCGTTTCGTCCCTTATTTTTTATAATAAATTATGTTAACTACCAACCGTCTCGAATGAGGCGGTTTTTCATGCTATAATTATTTAGAATATAAAAGGAGTGTATTAATGTTTAATCTAAAGGGAAAAGTTGCGGTCGTAACAGGCGCATCATCAGGACTTGGTAAGCAGATGGCTTTAGCATTTGCGAGACAGGGCGCAGATCTTGTGATTCTTGCTCGTCGCTACGAAAGATTAGAGGAGTTTAAACCAGAGCTCGAAAAAGCGGGGGCTAAAAAGGTGCTCCCAATTAAATGTGATGTGACTTCCACCGAAAGTATTGATGCTGCAGCTAAGCAAGCAGAAAAAGAATTTGGTCATGTCGATATTCTATTAAACTGTGCTGGTTCTTCTAAAGATAAGGGTGTGGTTGATATGACGGATGAAGAATGGGATTTTACTATTGCTACTGATGAAACTTCTGTATTTAAAATGACAAGAGCTTTTGCTCGCATCATGAAGAAAAATCATTATGGTCGTATTATTAACATTGCTTCGATGTATGGTTTAGTTGGGAATACAGAAATTCATACTGTTGCATATCACGCTTCTAAGGGTGCCGTGGTGAACTTTACGCGTGCCGTGGCTGCTGAACTCGCAACCGATGGTATTACCTGTAATGCGATTTGTCCTGGCTATTTTGAGACCGAACTCACTAAAGCCGTACTAGATACCGAAAGATTCCAAGAGTTTGCTAAGACTCATGTGCCAATGGAGCGTTATGGCAAACCAGGTGAGCTAGACGCCGCTGTGGTGTTCTTAGCTAGTGAAGAAGCTTCATACGTGACTGGTTTAATCATGCCAGTTGATGGCGGTTATACTTGTATTTAATAAAGGAGGAATATGTACAAAGGAACCAAAACTGAAAAAAATCTAGAAGCAGCGTTCGCTGGTGAATCACAGGCACGTAATAAGTATACCTATTTTGCTTCTAAAGCCAAAAAAGATGGCTACGAACAAATTGCAGCGATTTTTGAAGAAACTGCAGGGAACGAAAAAGAACATGCTAAGATGTGGTTTAAAGAACTCCACGATGGTGCTGTTCCTTCAACCATTGATAACCTTCGTGCCGCTGCAGACGGCGAGAATTATGAGTGGACCGATATGTATGTTGAGTTCGCTAAAACTGCTCGCGAAGAAGGTTTTGAAGAACTAGCTAAAAAATTTGAAGCAGTAGCAGAGATTGAAAAGCATCACGAAGAGCGCTATCGTAAACTTCTAAAGAACATCGAGGATAGCAAAGTATTCTCTAAGGATGGCGATGCTATTTGGGTTTGTCGTAACTGTGGCCATGTTGTAGTTGGGAAGAAAGCTCCGGAAGTTTGCCCGGTTTGTAACCACCCTCAAAGCTACTTTGAAATTAAAGCAGAGAACTTTTAATATAGTTCCGAGTCGTCTTCTACCAGTTTTGCGTGGAGGACGACTCTTTTTTGTCCGGTACCCACACAGCTAGAAAGAGTTAGCACTTTATCATCTTTTGTTATTTCTACACCATAATTGTGGTTTGATCTATTCTTTATGGTATCAATAAACTTTTCGTATTCTTTGTCATTTTCGAAATCAGTTTTTATATAATAATCTTCTGGCACAATTTCGTAAGTAGAAAAGACTTTGTATAGACTATTACCTTTTTCTGTAGCAAAGATGATTGTTTGGTTTTCTGGTATGCTTTGCCATTCTTCACCTATTACCTTAATAAGTGAACCAAACAGCGAGCCATCATTTAAATTATGACCATATATTATGATATTTTTATCTGTACCGTCGATTTTATTGCGGTAATCGGCAAATACCCAGCCCAATATATTACGGTTCCTATCAAAATCATGTGATAAATAATATTTGTTATCTTCAGCTCTAACTACTGCTACATCTATATTCGTGCCATAGACTTTTAGATAGCCTACAGTGTCCGGGTTTTTCTTTTTTAACTCATCAAAATTTATCTCATATCTTCTAGATATAGAGTTAGTTTCTTTTTTCTTTATATCTTTTTCGAGTTTTTTGCTAATATTTTGTAGATTTGCGGAGTCAATTTTATATTGAATTATTTTTAGCCCAGATATGACTAAAATTGCCGCAAAAAAGCCAATCAAAAGTAAGGTAAATATTTTTTTGGCTGTTTTTGATTTAGTCTTTAGTTTCATCTTCTACTCTGATAAACACACTTTTATTTGCCCCTCGTTCAAGGACCAGTTTATCATTTTCGAAACTATATTTAAATATACTGTCGGTGATTTTTTCATCTTTAAAATCAATGGAGATTTCGTTTGAATCTTTTTCATATGTAAAGTCATATTCTCCAGATTTTAAAACTAGTTTACCGGTTCGATTGACGTTAAACTGGTACGAGGTTTCATCAAGAGCCCAAGTGCCATATATAGACTTAACTTCGCCTTCTCGCGTTGTTATGAATGTGATAGCAGCAATTATTACCACCACTAGTAGTAATACTGCTGCTATAACTCTTTTTTTCATCTCTGACTTTGTCTTTTGAATTTAACGGTCGCAAAGGCTAGGAGAATTGAGGAGGTAATAAATGCTAGGCGCCAGACGATAATTGAATCGGCTGTAGTAGGGTTATCTTCGGTACCGTTGCCATCACTTTGGCCACCGCCTTGTTGTCCACCATTTTCTCCACCATCGTCACCGCCTGCTTCAGAATTGGCAACTGTGAAGCCGGTTGATACACTGCCATTGGTGTATTCAATAGTAAGTGTATGGTTGCCTACTTCAAGTGAATTGATGTAGTCTGGATTTAAAGTAACTACTGTACTACCCGCAACGGCCGTGTAGTTCGTCGCATCTACGGCTACATTGTCCACCTTGATACCTGTAAAGTCATTAATATCGCCACTTGCTTTGACCGTTAAGCCAGTCTCTGCGTCTGCTACGATATCGTGTGTTTGGTCGGCGCCTTCAAGAATAGTATAAGTTACTTCTACTGGCGTCATCGTGACGAGTATTGATAAGCTATTATGTATGTTGTTTATGTCGTTTGCACTGACCGTAGTGCCATTTACTGTCACTGTTAGATCTCTGCCAAATACTGTATTCTCGTTAGCAGGCAATAGATAAATTAATGCATAGTAGGTGCCATTTGCTTGCATTTCACCCGTAAATGCTGAGGAATTAAATGATTTATTTGTTACCCAGTAACCATAGTTGCCGTCTTCGCTCCATAGTTCGTAATTTGCGCCACTTGGAACAGAAACGTCTGGTTGTGGGGTTTGCGTATCCCAATCATCGCCTTGCATTTCAACTATTGTGCCTATAACGGGGCTGTTAGTAGTGAGATTCACGGTAGTGACTTGAGTTTTACCCTCAAGTGTATCTACCCATTTAACATGAAGTGTAGTATTAGCTACGATTGGGCCACCAGTATATTCATTGTTGAATCCACTATCCGTGTAGAATCCTTCAACCGCATAGGCGTTATATGTCATACCGACGATTTCGGCGCCGTTTGTTGCGACCGGAGCTTCTGGAGTATCACCGGCGACTACTCTTTGTGGTTCTACTACGTAGCTCGATGGTAAAATGTCTCCCAGATCAAAGTCTACGTCGTAAATCTTCTTCCAGTTAGCTACGAGTGTAATGTTATCCATAACTGGTTCACCGAATTCATAGAATGATCCGCCTTGCGCCATTTCACCGGTATCTTCATTGACGATTTGCTCACCCACAGACCAGCCGACAAATACATAGTTTTCTCCTTTATTGGTTTCACCTGGGTCTGTTGCGGCTGTACCGCCAGGAATTGTTTGGTTTTCTACACCAGAACCACCTCTGGTATCGAATTCAACGTCTACAGTTGTTCTTTTAGTTACAGTCCATAGCTTGTAGTGGATTACTACTGTGTAACCCTGTCTTAATCCTTCTTCTTGGCAGTTGTTCTCGCTTTCCACGATTTCATTTTGGTTGTTTACGCAAACAAGAGTCCAGGTTTCACCAGTTTTTTCTGCGAATTTGTATGGTGGGTTTGTTTCGAAAAGTGGGCCGTAGTTGAGGTTTTCATGTACACCAGCGCTTTCTTCAAAGACTTGCCTTCTTTCATTAATGAAGGCTTCCATATCTGTGCCATACGTGACTTCCAGGTTGTCCTCAGCTGGGTTTTCGTCTAGCGACCAGAACTCTGGCCTATCTGATGGGTCTGGACCTGGTTCTTCGCCACCTGCAGTTGGTTCCATCACCATGGTTGCAAGTGCTACGGTGCCGGAATAGTTCCATGAGTGAATTGCCCTATCATTGACATTTACTCTGATTGGCCAACCAAGTAGATGTTCGCCATCGGTGATTGTGAACCTTACCTTAACTACGTATGATTGGTTTTCTTCAAATAATGCATCGCTATTTAATGGTTCTTCACATACCTCTAGTTCATCAGTGTCGCCGATGCACCAATCTACAATCTCTGCAGTATAGATTTCGCTGCTTGAATTAATGCTAATAGTGTTAATTGCTTCGCCAATTACTGGGCCTGATACTGTCGCCTCAAACAGTGTGATTTCATTTTCCCCAATCCAGTTGACGAATAAGTCGAGATTGCCCTCTACTCTTATGATGTCACCCGGCCAAAGCGTTGCACGGCCAAATTCATCATCATAATACCAGTTGCCAAACGTCATACCATTTGGAGCAGTAAATTCACATTCCGGAATTTCGTATTCTTCGCCTCTTTGTACCACGACTGGTGTCATTTCGCCGGAGCCGGTTTCAATTCTAAAGTTAATCGTTCGTTCACCAGTGTCTTCAGTGTAATATGC
This sequence comes from uncultured Candidatus Saccharibacteria bacterium, assembly GCA_964499905.1. Classification (GTDB taxonomy): domain Bacteria; phylum Patescibacteriota; class Saccharimonadia; order Saccharimonadales; family Saccharimonadaceae; genus Nanosyncoccus. The sequence goes on from CAZCPT010000001.1 coordinate 21,570, forward strand.
ATGGAGCGTTTCGTTCATGGTGAATTCATAGTCATCACCTGATAGATATGCTCCAACTGGCTGGTCTTCTTCATCCCATTCTTGCCATTCCTGGAACATCCATCCTTCTTTGTTTGGGATAGGAAGTTGCATTATAGTACCAGCATTCCTGGTAATTGGCTCGATTGGTTCGCCACCATTTGTATCAAATTGTACAGTGTATGCTACTACGTTATCCGTATGAACGCGTGCAATTATCTGGAAGTCGTTTGTCCCCCAATAGCCAAATACTTCAGCTGGTGCTTCGCCGTTAACTGTGATATTTTCTAGTGTTTCAGGAGTAAAGGCATAGCCCTCTCTTGCAAAAACCAAAATCCTGACATAATAGTCAGTATCAGCGGCAAAAGTACCCTCAAATAATTCCTCACAATCGTGATTATCCCAATCTTCTGGGTCGCAAGTGCCAATTACCCAGTCTGGGTGGTCTGCAACATATTGTTCACTTTCGGTTGATACATCAGGAACAGTGCTTGGCTCCCAGACATCAAACTCTTCATTATAGGTAACCGTTACTGTCTCACCTACTTGTGGTGCAGATACAGTTAATTCGACTGATTCAATTGGAAGACCCCAGTCTGCATAGACTATAGTATCTTCGTTAATACCGCCCTGTCCGTCAAAGTAGAGTGTACAGGTTGGATCTTCGAACCAGCCTTTAAATACATAGCCTTCTCGTTCTGGGTTTTCGATGAAGTCTACATCAATTCCTTCGTATGCTACGCCTTCAATAATGTCGCGTTCATCACCATAATAGTTTAAGTTGTAGGTGAGGTTATGTGGAACTACATCAATCCATTCAAGAAAGATTTCTGTGTCTTCCCAAATTGGCACTTCCATGTCAATTTCTTCTTCGCACTCCGCATCCGCACAGATACCATATAGAAGCTTATTGGTATTTGGATGGGTAGGGGTGATGCCAGTGTTTCCTAGTATTTCTTCTAGAGATTGACCTTCTAGACCATCAAATACGTTTGGACTAATTGGATTACCACCGTTTACGTTTACGGTGACGTGAATTATTTTTCTAGTAACAGGTGCAAAAGTAATCTCATCAGATACCATATAGTTTAAAGTTGTTTCTTCTGTGAGACGCTCGTCTGTTGTAAATACAGTGGCATATTCTCCCTCTTCTTCGTGACCGGTCCACCAACCTTCAAAGACATAACCTTCTGCTACGTTAGCGACTAGTGTTACCTCATCGTAGTCTAGTACGTTAAAATCAGACGACTCACTGTATTCGCCCCACTCTTCACCATATACACTTACCGTGTAGGTACCATGGAACATTGATGTGTTCACATGAAAATCAATAGGCACATGGTCTGGTGGTAGATACTCAGCCGGGCCGAGATCGATAATGGCGTAAATTGAGTGTTCATTATTAATTGATACTTCTGTATAACCGTATGTGTATTCATTCTCATTAAAAATTATTGTGTAGTTCTCTGGATTTTGATCAAACACATATTCATTATCATCAGTTTCAAGGAGGATTCTTAATGCATAATGTGTGCCGTTGACTACCGCGTATGGGTCATCTTCGCCAAAGCCGTGCCACGTTGAGTGTTCTTCACCCCATTGTAGCCACGTGGTATTACTACCATATGGTTCAGCTACTACATGTTCAGTATAGCTAGTTATGTCGTATTCAAATAGCGGGCCTTCCGTTATAACACTCCAAGCAGCATCGCTAGACAGTGTTAGCGTATTGATAGTTGTTTCGGCAAATGTATTTGTTGCCTTCAATATCTGCAATGTACCTGCCACAGCAAAAGCAATCACTGCCGCGAGTGACAGATATTTTAGTTTTAGTTTTCTCATCTAATTACCTCCTTGAAAAATAGATGCATAACCTTTATTTAAAACTATTGTAACATTATATTGCGTTTATGTATATATTAATATATAAAAAATCACCCCGCTTTTTACAGAGTGATTTTTATTGTTTGTTAAGCTTCTTCTAGAACAGCCTTTTTATGATATTTTGCTTTGCCAAGACCTAGAATTAACCAACAAATATCGGGGAAGAAGAATAGACAAACCGCAAAACCGGTACTTTTACCAAAGGCTTTGGCGCCGTTTCTAGCTACCCAAATAAGCGTCACAATCCCAATTATTGATGAGGCGACGTTGCCGATTATCGCTTGTGGGGTATCATAACCCTTAAGTACTACTTGTATTTCTTTACCTACAATTGCGAATTCCGTGCTGGTGCCTGAGGTCATAATGCTTGTAATAACTATGCCACCGAGTAGAGTCCAGAACCACCATTCTTTAATGCCAAGAATCTTAAAGAAAATATATATATTATAGAATGGGATAAGTGATTTCCATCCTTTTTCGCCGGCCTTTTCAAATACTTTCCAAGCCGCAATAATTTGTAATACGGCGAATATGATTGCAATTCCTACAAAGAATGCAACTATCCCACCTACTACGCAGCCACCGATGAAGGATTCGGTTTTTGAATAGCCTTCTAGCAGTGCTTCCAGTTGTTCCATATATTACTCCTTAATTTTTCTTCATTATAACATATAAAGTATGGTATAATGTTTCTATTGCCGACTTAGCTCAGCTGGTAGAGCAACGGTTTTGTAAACCGTAGGTCGTCGGTTCAAGCCCGACAGTCGGCTCCATGTAATAATTACTTTGCACATCGAACTAGTCCTCTGGAGCCGTGCTGACGCATCGGCTCCTTTTATATTTCCGTGCACATCATGCTTGATCTTCTGGAGCCGTGCTGACGCATCGGCTCCTTTTATATTTCCGTGCACATCATGCTTGATCTTCTGGAGCCGTGCTGACGCATCGGCTACTATTTGTGGTATAATCATTCTTATGGATATATTTTTAGGTGTTATTGGGGTAATAATTATAATTCTTCTGCTCGTTTTGATTTTTAAAAAACCGAGTGGCGAAAAATCTTCTGATTTTAAATCAATGGAAGAACGCTTAATCCGCATGGAGGGGCATGTTAAAGAGATTAATCCTTCTATCGATCGTAATTTCCGCGAAAATCGTAAGGAAATTGCGGATAATTTGGAGCGTCTCCAGGCTGGAAATGAAAAGAAGCTTGAAGAAATGCGCGAGACAGTAGATGAAAAGCTTAAAGCATCAGTCGAAAAGCGCTTTAATGAAAGTTTTAAGTCTATTTCTACGCAACTTACTCAGGTTTATCAAGGCCTTGGCGAAATGAAGAGCATGGCAACCGAAGTCGGCGATTTAAAGAAGGTCATGGAGGGTGTTAAAACCCGTGGTATTTATGGCGAAGTACAACTCGGTGCAATTATCGGGGACATGTTAAATAAATCTCAATATGAAGAAAATATTGCTACAAAACCTGGTTCACCCGACCGCGTTGAGTTCGCAATTAAGATGCCAGGGAAAGAAGATAATGTGTATCTTCCGATTGATTCTAAATTCCCAGTAGAGAATTATTCACGATTAATTGCTGCCTACGATGAAGGTAATAAGGCCGATATCATAACATATCAAAAAGCGCTCGCAAATGACGTAAAAGAGCAAGCAAAGAAGATTTCTTCAAAATATATTGAGCCGCCAATGACAACTGAATTTGGTATCATGTTTGTACCGACTGAATCGCTTTATGCTGAAATTATCCGTATTCCTGGTTTGTCCGATGAGATTCGTAAGAAACTCAAAATTACTATTGCTTCACCATCCACTCTACCAGTAATGCTAAATGGCCTCGTGATGGGTTTTCGTACACTCGCAATCGAAAAGCGTTCGGCCGACGTTTGGCAAACTCTCGGCGCCGTTAAGACGCAATTCGGCAAGTTTGGAGATTTACTTGAAGGGGTCCAAAAGAAGCTTGAAGAATCTGCTAATAAGATTGAGTCTGCAAAGACCACTTCTCGCCAGATTGAAAGAAAACTCCGTGACGTAGAAGAACTACCAGAATCGGAATCAGTTAAATTAATTGGTGAAGTTTAAAACGTTCTAATCTTTTCAAATGGAAAAAGCCTCAAAGCGACCGGGCCAATAATACGGCAATATGGAATTGTGCCGAGGCCATTTCTAGAGTCCCACGAGTTTGAGCCTTCACGATTGTCACCAGACACAAACAATTCGCCTTTTGGAACAGTGATGTCAATTTCGCCACTAGTATATTCTTTTGGACCATCATCAGCAGAATGGCGCCATTCATTGTCGTAAACAAATCCATCTGGATGTTCTTCGTTATAAATCTTCATTGTGCCGGATTTCACCACTACTCTTTCGCCAGGAAAGGCAATTACACGTTTAATAATATATTGATCTGCTACATTGGATGGGACAGTACAAGTAACAGGGTTAGAAACGCCCTCTGCTTGGTATTTTTTGACTAATTCCTCGTTTTCATTCATAAAGACAATAATTTGGCCACGTTCTGGCACATATTCTTGGCCGGTAAAGTGCGCCCAAGACATCGCAGCACGGTTTACAATTACACGGTCGTCGTTATGTAGGGTGTTTTCCATACTCACACCTACTACGTTATAAGAACGGTATATATATGTATTTAAAAATAGAGTGCCTAATACGATTGCAATTACAAACCCAGCAAGACTGAATATATCTTTTAGCAAAGGATGCTTCTGAAAAAATGTTGGTTTCATGAAAAACATTATAGCACTTTTAAGCTTAAATTAAATAATTTGGTATAATATATAGGTATGGCAGACTTCATACTAGCAAGAAAATCTAGAAACATCGCAAGTAGCATTGTGCATGTATTATTGAATATTTTGCTTGGTATCAGCGCCGTTTTAATCACTGTATTTAGCGCAAGCCCACTCTTAGGTATTCTTTTAGTTTTAGTTTCAAAGTGGCGCATTTTTGCCGTGAGGCGACGCTACGTGATGGTTAATCTAAAATCCAACCTGGTAGATCTCATTGTTGGGCTTAGTATTGTGATTTTGGCTTATTATGCTGGCCACTCACTTCTATTTGTACACTTCGTTTTAATGTTCATCTATGTCATTTGGCTACTCGCTATTAAACCATTGTCTTCTGAGACGGGAAATCTCATTCAATCTCTTGTTTCAGTATTTCTAGGCATTTCTGCCACTACTATTATGACCGTTAGTTTAGATCCGATTTTTGCTGTTCTACTTGCGTTCTTAGTTGGTTATGCCGCAAGTCGACACGTGTTAGTCCAAACTAATAGCGGTGACTTTAAACTTACTACGCTTGTTTGTGGCCTTGTCTTTGCCGAGATTGCTTGGATGTGTTATTTTTGGCAGATTATTTACACATTTGGCGGGACTGGCATTAGAATCCCGCAAGTTGCCATCATATTAACTATCTTTGCTTTCATTTATAACTATGCACGTCAGGCAATGGTAAGATACCAAGAAGATTTTAGGTTTACACATATTTTGGGTCCAGTATTATTTGGCGTGGTGCTGGTAGGCGTAATTGTAATTTGGTTTAGTAATCCAATATTTAGTATCTAAGGAGGAAAATGGACACAAACGAAGAGGGCAAGATTTCTGAAGCGGAGATTAAGACAGAAAATACTCCTGTAGCTATCGAAGTTAAAGAAACACCAATCCCAGTAATTATTACCGATAATGACAATGCAAGGAATAGGTCTAATGGCCCAACTATTCTAGCTTGCCTTGCACTACTACTTGGCATAGCTGGGCTAGCGCTTGGCTGGGTAGCCCTTGAAACCGCCTTAAAACCTGTTACGATTTTATCTTCTGGCACCGACGGCAATTCGGCGAATTTCGTTGAAGGATCAATCGCCGATGTTGCAGATAAAGTTTCTGAGAGTGTAGTTTCAATCGTATGTTCCACCAAATCCGTAAGTTTCTTTGGTAAAAGCTATACATCTGGCGCTTCTGGTACAGGCATTATTGTTTCTAGTGACGGTTACATTCTTACTAATAAGCACGTAATTGACGGCGCTACTACAATTAACGTTGTCCTTGCTGACGGGACCACATACGAAGATGTTAAACTCGCTACAACCGATCCGTTAAATGATGTTGCATTTATTAAAATTGCGGATGTTTCCGACTTAAAAGCGGCAACTCTCGGTGATTCAAAAACTATTAATGTTGGTCAGCAGGTAATCGCAATTGGTAATGCGCTTGGGCAATACCAAAATACTGTCACTTCCGGTATTATTTCGGGCACCGGGCGTTCACTTACTGCTTCTGACGAAAGTGGCTCTTTAACAGAAACTTTGTCTGATATGATCCAAACTGATGCAGCCATTAATTCCGGTAATTCTGGTGGCCCACTCGTAAATGCGGCTGGCGAAGTGATTGGTATTAATACCGCCACTTCTGTTGATGGTGAGAATGTTGGATTTGCTATTCCAATTTCTAGTATTAAAGGAATGCTTGGCCAACTCGTAGAAACCGGTGAAGCCAAGCGTGCATATGTTGGTGTTTATAGTATTGACATTACTCCTGAGGTCGCAAAACAATATCAACTTCCGGTTTCTTCTGGTACATATGTATATAACTCCGAAGCATATTCTGCAATTCTTAGTGGTAGTCCGGCAGCTAAAGCCGGTATTCACGACAAAGATATCATCACAGCGGTTAACGGTGTAAAGGTCGGTGTGGCCGGCTCGCTGTCTTCACTGGTAGGCGAATACAAGCCTGGCGACACCGTATCTCTCACGGTTTATCGCGATGGGAAAGAAGTGGGCATTAAAGTTGAACTTGGTGCTTACACGCCAACAAAGTAAAGGATGAAATTCCGGGTCTCGACAAGTTCGAGGCCTTTTTTCTTGCAAAGCTCTATAATCTTTTCGTGTTGGCTTGGATCCGATTCAAGAACCAAGTGTCTAGCGTCCGGTCTTGCAGCCGCTTGATTAATTAATTCATATATTAAGGCTAGGCCATCATTTGAAGCATATAAAGCCGAGAGTGGTTCATATTGTAGGCTTTCAAAATCTAGCCAATCCCAAGTCTTGTTTACATATGGTAGATTAGCCACGATGATATCTATATTATTATCTAGAATACTATTTAATAAATCAGACTTTTTAATAATAATGTCTGCTTTTAGGTTTTCACTGTTTTTCTTAGCTACTTCTAGAGCTCCGTCAGAATTATCTATTGCAACTACTTTTGCGTTCGGTATTTCTAGTTTGGCGGTAATAGCGATACAACCAGAACCGGTGCCGATGTCATATATAATAGGATACTCAATTCGATTTTTAGTAACTATTTCTTTAATGATATCAATGGCATCTTCGGTTTCCGGGCGGGGAATCAGAACGTTTTCGTCAACATAGAATTCTCTACCATAAAACTCTTTACTGTTAATAATATATGCTAGGGGTTTATTCTTAATTCTTTCACTAAGATAATAATTAGCTTTTTCTTCTTCGACGTCGGTCAAAAAGCGTGTATCATGCGTTACTAGATATGTGCGATCTTTTTCTCTTAATATATTTAATAGAATTAGCTCAGCATCAATACTTGGCACTTTAGCTTTTGCTTTTTCGAGCCAACTAGCAATATTCATCTTACTCCCCGGCCTTCAACTCGCGTTCGTGAAGCGTTAATTCATGGATGAGGTCATCAATGTCGCCATCCATCACAGCAGGAATATTACTCCTTGAATAATGAATGCGGTGGTCCGTTACACGGTCTTGCGGAAAATTATAAGTACGGATTTTTTCGGAACGATCACCGGTGCCAATTAGAGATTTACGTGCCTCGGAAGCATTTTTTAAATCTTCTTCCTTTTTACGCTCTAATAGTCTCGAGCGAAGAACATTCATAGCTTTAATACGGTTCTGCTGTTGAGAGCGTTCATCCTGCATGGCTACTACGAGGCCGGTTGGAAGGTGGGTAATACGAACGGCGGAGTCTGTAGTATTTACTCCTTGCCCACCATGACCACCAGAGCGATAGATATCTATACGAAGGTCTTCTGGTTTAATTTCTAAGTCTTGTTCGGAGGCCTCTGGAAGTACCGCTACAGTAACAGTTGATGTATGAATACGACCTTGCGATTCTGTGACCGGCACACGTTGTACGCGGTGTACACCACCTTCAAATTTTAATTTACCGTATGGTTCATCGCCGGAAATCTTAAAGATGACTTCTTTCATGCCACCGGCTTCATTTTCGTTTGAAGACATCAATTCAGCTTTTAATCCGTGATTTTCGGCGTATTTTACGTACATACGATAGAGCTCATTGGCAAATAGGGAAGCTTCGTCGCCACCAGCACCGGCACGAATTTCAATAATAGCTGGCTTGTCATCTTCTGGATCGCGTGGAATCAATAATTCTTCTAGCTCTTGGCTAGCCGTCTCGATTTCCGCCTTTAATGTTTTTACGTCTTCTCTTGCAATTTCGCCTAGGTCTGGGTCATTGACTAGTGATTCGGCTTCTTCCAAATTTGATTTATATTGTTTTATCTTTGTATCTAAATCGACGATTTGGCGAAGAAGGCTCGCGCGCTTACTTTTAGTCGTAAAATCAGGGGAATTATAAACATCCGGCTTTGATAAGAAGCCTTCGATCTCATTAAGTTCATCTTTGTATTTCTCGATATCCATGTTATAATTATAGCATAACTTTGGATCTTTAGCTCAGTTGGCTAGAGCGTACGATTCACATTCGTAAGGTCACTGGTTCGAGCCCAGTAAGATCCACCAGAATATATATGAGTCGGCATTTTCGCCGATTTTTTAGTGGAAAATTTCTGTTAAGTACCTTGTGAGTTTTAGGGTGCTATTCTGCACCGATTTTGCACGAAAAATATGCTCAAAAATGCATTTTTACCACTATAAAATCGCCTGTCAATACCCTAAACAATTTGGTCGCATAAAAAGCACCGCAGAGTGAATCTACGATGCTTTTCCTGTTCGGTTAAATTCTTGAATAGTTGTCCGAATTAGTAACCCAATTTCTAAAGTCTTCCGAAATTGAGCCCGAATCAGATTTTGGCACTCTTACGTCTAATACAGATTCCTCTCCTAACTTTATTACGACACAATCCGTCCATTCGTCATTTTTACAATTACCATTCCCCTTAGAAATCATCACATGCGAAGTTGCTACGCTTTCATTTTCTATTATCTCAAAGGTGTCCACTGCCTGAGGATAGTCGTTATAATAAACATATTTTTGAACTAAGTCTCTCCAGTTTTCGGGTTTTTTAATTTTAAAATTCCATTCACCAACATAGATATAATCTTTCGAATCGCCATTCATGACGGCTGTTGGGTTGTCTTTCTCCTCGTTGTCGGCATCCCCATCTTCATCGTCGATCTCAAGTGAAGATATCTTACCATTTAAACTTTCAATTTGATTTTTTAAATCAGAAATCTGACTATCCTTTTGTGTACTCTGTATCATACCATAAACGCCAAACCCAATACCACAGACCGCCGCAATGCACGCAATAGCAGTAGCGATTTTTAATCCATTTCCACCTTTTTGCTTATTTTCTACTACAGGTGTCACTGGTGCACTAGCATCTACATTTTGTTCCATAAATTATCCTTTCTTATAATACTTACGTCTATTTTAGCATGATTCAACTTTTCCCGAATATCTTCTTTATAGATTGTTAATACTTGCCTAATTCGCCCCCACCAGATTATATACATGGTCGGCGAATATGCCGATTTTTTTATTTATTCTTCTTTGTTGTAATTTTTACAAAATTAGCATAAAAGTCTTGATTTTCCATATTTAGTGTTATATGATGATAACAAGACGCTAAATGTAGGGTCGCTGCACAAGCATTACCACAAGTAGTTACCCGGCAGGTCATATACAAATTTACGAACTAAATGAGATACATTTAAGGAGGTATATTTCATGTTCAAAAGAATTATTAAGCGGGATGGGAAAATCGTCAAATTCGACCCCGAAAAGATTGTAGACGCCATCTCGAAGGCTGGGCTCGCAACAGAAGAGTTTAAAGCAGATAGAGCTAGAGCTCTCGCTGAAAAAGTAGTACAAAGAGCTGAGGAAAAAATCACCGCGCGCACTCCGAACGTTGAGCAAATCCAGGATATTGTTGAGGAAGTTTTGATGGAGTCTTCATTTAAGAAGACTGCAAGAGCTTATATTCGTTATCGCCAAGAGCGTTCCAGAATCCGTACTGCAAAATCTGATCTTATGATGATTTACCGCACGATTTCTCATGCCGATGCTTCAGAAGATTCCGATGTAAAACGCTCTAATGCAAACGTTGATGGTAACTCCGCCATGGGTAAAATGCTCCAATTCGGTGCAGAGGGCTCCAAAGTATTTGCTAAGTCACTCCTTCTTCGTCCAGACATCGCAGCCGCTCATGATAATGGCGATATCCATATTCATGATCTCGATTTTTATGCAACTGGCACACTTACTTGCTGCCAATCCGATCCTTTTGTGATGTTTGAGAATGGTGGCTTCAACACTGGTCATGGTCATCTTCGTACACCAAATTCAATTAGTTCTTATGGCGCGCTTGCGGCCATCCTTCTTCAAGCAAACCAGAATGAGCAACATGGTGGACAATCAATTCCAAACTTTGACTATGCAATGGCTCCAGGCGTGAATAAATCTTTCCGTAAGGCTTTAAAGCGTAATCTTGATAAATATAATAAGTTTACTGGTAAAAACATTGAGTTAAAGATAAAAGATAATTACGAGTACGGTGATGATAAAAAGCTTGCTAAAGCCGATTGGCCACAGGCTGTTATCGATGCATCTAACGAAGATGTCGAACGCGAGACTTTGCAGGCCATGGAAGGTTTTGTACACAATCTTAACACCATGCATTCACGCGCCGGCGCACAGGTGCCATTTACATCTATTAACTTCGGTACTGATACTACGCCAGCTGGTCGTTTAGTATCTCTTGATCTCCTTCAGGCTACTGAAAATGGCCTTGGCAAGGGCGAGACACCAATCTTCCCAATTTCAATTCTTAAAGTTAAAGAGGGAATTAATTACAATCCTGGTGACCCTAACTACGATATCTTTAGACGCTCCATGGAAGTATCCGCGAAGAGGCTCTTCCCGAACTTTTGTTTTGTAGATGCTCCATACAACTTAAAGTATTACAAGAAGGGCGATTATCGCACCGAGATTGCAACAATGGGTTGCCGTACGCGTGTATTTGCTTCCGTCTTCCCAGAATCTGATGGCATCGTAACTGGCCGCGGTAATTTATCATTTACGACCGTTAATATCGTAAGAATCGGTATTAAGCATGGTATCTGTCTTGGCGAGCGTAAAGAAGCTGACTGGGACGGGTTCTATCATGAGCTTGACGAAAAAATGGATCTTGTTCGTGACGAGCTCTTAGAGCGCTTTGAATTCCAGGCCAACCAACATGTTCGTAACTTCCCATTCCTCATGGGTCAAGGTAACTGGTTTGGTTCTGAGAAGCTTGGACCAAATGATACGCTCCGCGATGTAATTAAGCACGGTACACTTTCAATTGGCTTCATTGGTCTTGCTGAGACGCTCGTTGCAATGACTGGCAAGCATCATGGTGAAGACGAGGATTCTCGCGAACTCGGTCTTGATATCGTATCTCACATGCGCGAAAAATGCGATGAGTACTGCAAGAAGTATAAACTCAACTTCTCGCTTCTCGCCACTCCGGCTGAAGGTATCGCTGGTCGCTTTACTAAGATTGATCGCAAAGAATATGGCAAGATTAAAGGCGTGACTGATAGGGAGTTCTATACCAACTCCTTCCATGTGCCTGTTTATTACCCAATTTCCGCCTTTGATAAGATTGAAATTGAGGCTCCATATCATAATCTTTGTAACGCTGGCCACATCACTTACATTGAGCTTGACGGTGATCCATCTCAAAACATTGCCGCCTTTGAAGCTGTAATTCGCAAAATGCATGATTGCGGTATTGGCTATGGTTCTGTAAACCATCCGGTTGACCGCGACCCAGTCTGTGGCTTCTCTGGTATCATCAAAGGTGAACGTTGTCCGCACTGTGGTCGTCTTGAAGGTGATGTACCATTTGAAAAAGTCTGTAGCTATGCGAAAGGTAAATAATGGCTGCGCCTAAAATTGATTGGGACAAGATGGCTGTTGAGCGGATTCTGTCCGCTCCCCAGCCTCCTAAAGGCATGATTCGCCTATCCGGTCCACTTGAACACGACAACATCGTCAATGGCGATGGTCTTAGAGCGGTAGTTTGGACGCAAGGCTGCCCAAATCATTGCAAAGAGTGCCAAAATCCGGAGACTTGGGACTTTGCGGGCGGTTTTCTCATTGAGATTGATGAGATTAAAAAGAGACTGAGTGTATTTAAGGGCCAGGCAGGACTTACCTTTTGTGGTGGCGAGCCATTCGTTCAGCCAGCTGCCTGTAAAGAATTGGCTGATTGGGTAAGAAAAGAGCTTGGCTGGAATGTTTGGAGTTTCTCTGGCTTTACCTATGAACAAATTAAGATGGCTGGCGGTGATGCATGGGAATTTCTTAAATCACTTGACGCTATTATTGATGGTCCGTTTATCATTGGCCTAAAGGATTTAAGTCTTAGATATCGCGGCTCAAAAAACCAAAGATTAATCCACCTAGAACATGGCACTGGCAAAATCCTTAGTATTGAGTAAAAGTGTTATAATAATACAAAAGTACTTAATTTAGGAGACGATGTGGATTCTGACAGTTCGTTTGTAATTTCCCCAATGACAAAAAGAGTCGAGTTGAAGGCCGGAAGAATTTTTGAGAGCATTTTGACCGTTTCGAATCCAAAAGATGCCACTTCTAATATTAAGTTTAAAGTCGAAGTATCGCCTTATTCTGTTAATGGAGAAGAATATAGCGTAGATTTTTCTAATAAAAATGATCACACTCTGATTACTGATTGGATTAAACTTGATAAAACTTCTGGTGTTCTAAAACCGGGCGAATCTATGAAGATACCATATTCAATTATAGTGCCGCAAAACGCCCCAGCTGGCGGCCAATATGCTGCAATTCTCGTTTCGCTCGATAACGAAACCGGCACCTCTAGTGGCATTGCAGTCGAGAACGTTTTCGAGATGGCTAGCGTCATCTATGCTGATGTTTCCGGCGAGACTAAACATGAAGGCGAGATTACAGGAAATACCGTTCCTGGTTTTGTAACTAATTTACCCCTAGTAGTTGAAAGTGATTTTAAAAACGATGGCAACGTCCATGAGGTAGCAATGGTTTCTGTTGAGGTAAGAAGTATTTTTTCATCGGATCCCTTGTATCCTATAAAGGGCGAAAGCGGCTCTTTAGAAGAGACTATTATGCCGGACACAAACCGTCATGTTTCTAGAGATGTTAGTGGCATATCGCCACTCGGCATATATACAGTTAAACAGGCAATCACTTATATGGGTGAGACTTCGGTTGTTGAAAAAACTGTTATTGCTTGCCCAATTTGGTTTATGGTTTTGCTCTTTCTAACACTTTGCTCAATTATTTATTCTGTCTACAAGGCATTGCAAAGAAGAAAGAGAAGAAGGAATGCATACTTTAATTAATGGAGGTATAAAATGAAAATAGGTGTAATCGGTGCAGGAGCTTTTGGCACCGCGCTCGGAGACATACTAAAAAATAATGGTCACGAAATAATCTACTACGATCCAATTATTACCGATAGATTTATAAATGATTTGCTGTGGGATGTCGAAATGGTTTTACTGGTTGCACCTTCTTTTGCGGTTCCAAGTATTGTCCCAGAACTTCAAACCAATGTTCCACTAATCGTTGCAACTAAAGGTTTACTATCAGATCAAATATTTGCTGATTTTGAAGATGTAATGGCGATATCTGGCCCAGGCTTCGCGCACGATATTAAAGCCAGAAAAGATACTCGCTTAACTATCACCGATGACCGGCTCGCTAAGCTCTTCCAGGCTGATTATCTACATTTTGATAAATCTAAAGATGTTAAAGGTGTTTTGATGTGTGGTGCTCTTAAAAATGTATATGCGATTAGAGCAGGCTTTCTTAAGCTAAAAGAGGGTACACCGGAATGGGATAAATATATTGCCGATGTTACTAAAGAAATGGAAGCTATTCTGTTTGCGAATGGCGCTATGCGCGATACTGTTAATCATTTTTGCGGCATAGACGATCTTAAACTTACTTGTAATCTACCTTCAAGAAACTATGAATATGGCCTTAAACTTGCCGATAATCCAGAATATAAACCAGAAAAAACCGTGGAAGGTTTGTCTGCACTTAAGCGTATAGTTGATGGCGAAATTATAATTCCGGACGAAGCAATTATCCTTAAAGATATCATTAATATGAATATGTCAGGAGAATAAATGCCCCTTAACGAAAATCAAAAACGCGCAGTAGAATACTTAGATGGTCCACTTTTGGTTTTAGCCGGGCCAGGAACTGGTAAAACACAGTTGCTTTCAGAAAAAGTTGCCTACATCCTAAAAAACACTGATACTAATCCAGAAAACATTCTTTGTCTCACATTTACTGATTCTGGCGCCTCAAATATGCGAGAGCGTTTAAAGACAATTATTGGCCAGGATGCCCTCAAGGTAAACATTGGTACCTATCACGCTTTTGGTTCTGATATTTTAGCGCAGTATAAGAATTATTCCGAAGATTACGACCGCCAGCTCGATTCACCGATTGATGAGATTACGCAATTTAAGATTATTAAGAATATACAAGACAATTTGAAAGGAAACGATATCCTCAGGGGCGACAAAATTAGAGATATTATGTCTGTAATATCGGAAGCAAAAAAAGCTTGTCTCACTGAGGATGACTTGTTAAAAATAGCCGAACAAAACATTGAGGACTCAGAAGTTCTAAGTATCGCTATCTCGCCATTGCTTCTTAATGTCGTTGCTAGGAAATATAAGGAATCTCTAGATAACGCCTACCAACCTATTTATGATATTCTAAAAAATTACGAAAATGTTAAACCTATCCTAAAAAACATCGAACGTTCGATCGTAAGTGTTACGAGAGATTTAAGGGAAGCGCTTGACGTCGCTGCCGAGACCAATTCTGTGGCTCCACTTTCAAACTGGAAAGACAAATATTTTGAGAAAGACGAAAAAGGGAATTACCGCCTAGCGGATCGTATTAAAAATAAAAAGTTGCTTTCAGTTGCTCATATAATGAAAAAATATGAGACTTTTCTTAAAGAAAACGGTTTATTTGATTTTAATGACATGATTGAGGAAGCGGTGAGGATTTTAAACACCGATACGGGCTTTAAACTATCACTTGAAGAAAGATATCAATTCATCTTACTTGACGAGTTTCAGGATACAAACCCTTCGCAGTTTGCAATAGTTAAAGCACTTACTGATTACGAAAAGCCGATGATTATGGCCGTCGGTGATGACGATCAAGCGATTTTCGAGTTCCAGGGAGCACTTTCATCAAATCTCTCAGATTATCAAAAATACTATAATGCTGAAGTTATCCCGCTAGTAGAGAATTATCGAAGCACTCAGGAAATCTTGGATTTTTCGCGTAAAATCATCAACCAGGCGCCTGATAGATTTGCAGACAAGGAATTAATTGCCCATAAACCAGCATTAAAAGAGTCTGGTATTCATCGCTTAGAATTTCTTTCTTCCGACCAGGAATACGCTTACGTAGCTAAAAGAATCCATGAATTAATAAAGTCTGGCGTAAAACAGAGTGAAATTGCCGTGATTTCCTATAAAACTAAATATTTTGAGCCACTGCTTCCTTATTTAAAAGAATATAACGAGATTAAAATTGCCTATGAAAAGCGCGATAATCTATTCTTAGATGATAAAATTCATCAAATTATCTCTATTATTAAGTATGTTAATGATATTGTTAATGAGAAAACACCTTCTGTGCAGATAATGGAGATTCTCTCATATCCTTTCTTTAACCTACCGATGGTGGAAGTAATTCGTTTGGTGGGCCTGGCGAAGGCTGCACATGAACCTGCCTTTAACCACCTAGCGCGTTCTGAGGATGAGGTAGTGGCAGGAGCTATGGGGTTTTTGGCCGACTTAGTAGCAAAATCCTTTACCGAACCACTCGATATTATCATTGATACGATTGTTAAGAAGATGGATATTGATAAGTTTGAACCTTATGATAGGCTAACTTTTTATGACAATCTCGCGTCTCTTAAAGGTAAGATTATCAAACACTATGGCGATAAACCACTTAAAATTGCTGATTTCGTGGAGTTTATTAATGATTACGTAGATGCCAATATGCCATTAACCGTAACGAGCCCATATAAAGATGCTGATGAAGCAGTACAAATCTTAACAGCGCACAAAGCTAAGGGGCTAGAATTTGAATATGTATTTATTTTGACCGCTGACCATTCGGCTTGGGGGTCAGGTGGTGGTAATAATAATCTGTTGTTCCTGCCTAATAACTTAGTCCAGATTAGACATACCGGTATGACCGATGGTGAAAGAATCCGCATCCTTTACGTCGCTATTACTAGAGCCAAACACACTCTATACATCACCAACGCCCTACATGATTTCCAACACGATATCGGTAGTAAAGAGCAGGAAAGGCTAGAATATTTAGCTGAATGCATTGTAAAAGTAGGTGACGAGGAAAAACTTTCTTCGCCGCTAATGCCATCCGGATTTGGCGAAACAATGTATTCTATTCCTTCGGTTGAGGTGCGCGAGAAAAATATCAAAAACTGGGTTTCATCCTACATCGAAAAGAGTCCAGACATTAGATTGCTCTATAAAGAGCGCATTAAAAACTGGAAGATGTCCGCCTCGGCACTCACTTCGTTTATTGATATTGTTTATGCTGGCCCGCAAAGTTTCTTTAAGAGTTATATTTTAAACACTCCACGTGACCCAGAGACGGAATCGCTAGTTACCGGTAATCTAATGCACTCAGTTTTCGAGGCTGTAACAAATAAAGGATTATCGGACGACGACGCAATCAAACTGTTCCTCGATGAACTAGATAAATATGATGTAGAAAGTAGTATTAAACAAAAGATTCGTGAAAAAGGTCCGGGATATCTATTGATAGCATTAAACCGCTTTGGCGATATTCTTAGAAGTGGTGAGGCCGAAGTTAACCTTGGCCCAGATAAACTTGTGGTTGATGGGGTCCCTGTTACCGGAAAGGTCGATCATATTACGGTTGATGAAATAAATAAGACCATAGAAATATATGATTATAAAACTAGTTGGTATCACAAGGATAAATGGCGTTCTCACTCAACACTATATAAATATATGTTGCAGCTGGAATTCTATAAGCTACTCCTAAAGAATTCTCCAAGATATTCAAAGTATAAGATTGAAAAAGCTCATATCCTGTTTGTTATTCCAGATAATGATGGTGAAGTATATGACAAAGAATATATTTTTAACGAAGACGACGAAAAAGAGTTATTGCAACTAATTAAGGTTGTTTATAATCATGTAATCTCACTTGATTTCATCGATGACCCAGAAATCTTTGTTGAACCAAACACCGAGCTGGGTATCAAAGATATTATGAAATTCATTTCGCTACTGCTTGATAAAAGTACAAAATAGTATTAAACTACTTCAAAAGTACTTTAAGAAAGGGGGCGGTATGATTGACTTGGACGTGTCAAAGATGCGGCAAGGTATTTCTTACCGAAATGGAGTATTTGAGACATGTGCCGCAGTGCGGTGTTCCATACAAACTGTCTAAATGCTCTCATTGCGATGGCACAGGTGTAATCTGGTATGGTGCGAAATGCCCATATTGCAACGGCTCCGGTAAGAAATTACCCTAACCCACGCATGGCAAGACTTAGTCTTGCCATTTTTTATAGAGTATGGTAAAATGTAAAGAATCATGGCAAAAAAGAATAACACTAAGCGTAAACTCGTAGGCCTCGTTTCTGAGGAGTCTGGTGTTCGTGCTTACTATACCAAAAAGAATACGATGAATACTCCTGATAAGCTAAGCCTTAAGAAGTACGATCCAGTTCTAAGAAAGCACGTTGTCTTTACTGAAACCAAGAAAAACCTCGGTCGTAACGAAGTCAAGGAAAAGAAACGCTAATTAGCTTTAAAAATACCCCTCATGCGAGGGGATTTTTGATGCATATATATTATATATATATTAATATCCGAGGATATTCCCGATACGGAATTCAATATCACGAAGAACATTCATGTAATACATGAAGCTTTCATATGGTGAAGCGTAAGCTGAGAAGTAGGCATGGACGTCGCCATCATTCCAATATTTGGTACACATTGAATATGGGTGATCAGATGTAGTCATATAGCGCCAGTCAGCAATGAGCTGCCCATCGTGAGTTGATAGTACTTGGTCGCGCAGGCCAAAGATTTGGTTCATAGCGGCAGCTTGCATAGAGTTAGACAGCCAGGCGGAAAGGTCTCTTTCGGTATCAGCCCAAGTAATAGTCTCTGGCATGGAAATTTCATCAACTGGCTCTTCAAGGTCACAAGCCTCTGACACTGTAACAAACTTATTTTCGTATTGGCCGAGCCATGACGAAATAAAGGTATCCATAAAATCAAAGATGCCGGTGTCCTTCCATTGGTGCTCACCAAAGGTCTCAAAGTCCATGAAGAGATTAATGAGATTACCACGAAGACAGTCGTCATTTACCCATTGTTGGTACTTTGGCACTGTGAGTGGCCATTCTGCCCAAGCGCGGTTTGAAAAACGGAAAGCGATATCATCGGAAAGACGGTAGTTCTTTAGTAATAAGCGAAGCTTTTCGCAGCCAGCTGGACGATAGACGTGGTTAGAGCTACGCCAACCGAGAATCTTATCCCAACCTTCGGCTAAGATACCTTTGTAACCCTTTTCTTCGGCCCAATGGGCGAGGGAATCATTATAGGCAAACTCAGTATTTCTAAATACTTTTGGACGAACACCAAAGAGGCGTTCAATCGTTTCGGCGTGCATTGTTACTTGATCGTTAAATTCATCTAGATTATAGAAATAAGCCAGTGAGTGATAATATGTTTCGCCCACGATTTCAGCTTGACCACGATTCACCATTTCGCGAATGATATTGATTAAATCTGGGGCCCATTTTTCGGCTTGCTCAAGCCAAGTGCCAGTGATTGAGAAAGACACTTTGAAATCTGGGTGTTTTTCCATATTGCGGAATAATAAATTCAGCATTGGATAGTAGCTTTTATCGGCCACTTTACGGAAAATACGCTCATTGGATTGGCGGCCGCTGTAATTGTCGTAATAATAGTTGGAATTGTTGCCAACATCAAAAATCGAGTACTCGCGGTAGCGGATTGGCTGGTGAATGTGTAGGTATAAACAAACTGCTCGCACCCTATTTCCTCTTATGTTTTATTGTATTATTGTAAACCTTGATGCACTTTTTTGCAACATCATTCCACGAAATTTTGTCGTATTCATGCATTACATTTTGCTGTAATGATTCTTTCAGGGCACTGTTTTTAGAAATCGCCACGATTTCATCAGCAAGCTTTCTTTCATCCCAGAAATCATAGGTCATAGCAGACCAAATTACTTCAGCAACGCCGGACTGTTTGGTGAGGATTAGTGCGTCGCCATGGTGTGCAGCCTCAAGTGCAGTAAGACCAAATGGTTCCGAGATTGAGCTCATTACAAAAATATCGGAAATTGCGTATACATCGCGAAGTCTTTTACCGCGGATAAATCCGGTGAAAATCACATTCTTTGAAATACCTAGATTTGCGGCTAGCTCAATCAGTTCGTTTCTTTCTTCACCGTCACCAGCAAAGACAAAGATGAGATTTGGATTCTTCGACACGGCGAGAGCAGCTGCTTCTATTAAATTATGTAAGCCTTTTTGTACTGTGAAGCGGCCAACAGTAGAAACAATCGTGCAACCTTTTTCTTTCTGCTTTAATAAGAATTTATAAGTCCGTTCTTGGAATTCATAATCAGAATTTTTGTAGTTTTCGTCGAGAGAATTATAAACCACATCAATTTTGTTTAATGGGATGTTATATTTTTGATGAACAATTCTTTTAGTGGCTTCAGAAACAGCAATGATTTTATCGGCCATCATTAAGCCTTCATATTCAATTTCGTGAATGATTGGATTCCCTGAATGCATACCGGCACGATCAAATTCAGTTGCATGTACATGTGCAATCATTGGAATATCATAGTTCTTTTTGGCAAGCAAACCGGCTTCATAGGTCAGCCAGTCGTGCGCATGGACAAGTTCTGGTTTGTACTCCATTAGGTATTTATCAACAAATTCACAATATGATTTTTGAACATCACGAATAGACAAAAGATCGTTCGGATTCTTGCCGTTCGGAATAATTTTATCAAGTAGCTTAAGCGATTCATAAGCACCACCACCATAACGATAGATTGGATCTAGGTGTGTAGCAGATAATACTTTCATAAACTTAATATCAGGATGTTCAGCTTCGTAAGGGACTACAAAATCAATATCGACGCCATGACGAGCAAGAGCTCTCGCCATGTTCAAACAAGCGACGCCGAGGCCTCCACTATTGTGGGGCGGAAGTTCCCAACCTAACATAAGTATTTTCATCATATTTAATTTTAACACAATTTAAAATAATTGTGCTAATTTTTTCACAAAAAAATCACAAAAATGTGATAAAATATTACATATACATTTACAGGGGTGTAGCTCAGTTGGTAGAGCACTGGTCTCCAAAACCAGGTGTCGCGAGTTCGAGTCTTGCCGCCCCTGCCATTTTTTATTGCGGTAATTATTTTTTCTTGTTGTCGATACTGGCTTTAATAAATGACTTAAATAGCGGGTGTGCATGAGTTGGACGGGATTTGAATTCTGGATGGAATTGGCTAGCAATGAAGTGTTTGTGTTTTGGTAGCTCAATTATTTCGACAAGATTGGCGTCTTCATTAATACCAGAGAACACCATGCCATTTAACTCTAATAGCTCTTTGTATTCATTATTGAATTCATAACGATGGCGATGGCGCTCCAAAATCTTATCCGCTTTATAGTCTTCGTAAGCCAAAGTGCCTTTCTTTAAAGTACATTCATAGTTACCTAGACGCAAAGTGCCGCCTTTATTGATGATGGATTTTTGATCAGCCATCAAATCGATTATTGGAGTTTTAGTGAGCGGGTTAAATTCGGTAGAGTTTGCATCCTTTAGCTTACAAACATTTCTGGCAAATTCAATTACTGCTAGTTGCATGCCAAGGCAAATACCAAGAAATGGCACGTTATTTGTTCTAGCATAATTGATGGCTTTGATTTTACCTTCAATTCCACGGCTACCGAAGCCTCCTGGTACTAAAATACCGTCTGCATTTCCTAGTATTCTCTTCACCGCTTTGTCATCTAGTTTTTCGAGCGATTCGGAATCAATCCAATCTACATTTACTTTGCGATTATATACATACCCGGCATGTGTTAAGGCTTCGTGGACAGAAAGATATGCATCATGGAGTTCGATATATTTGCCAACAAGAGCAATAGTTACTTCGTCTTTTAAATTGTCGACCGTTTCAATTAGGTCGGTCCAGTACTTTAAATCTGCTCTTTTGGTTGGCAAACCAAACTGCTTTAAAATGATTTCATCAATGTGTTGTGCGTGATAATTCATCGGAATTTCATAGATATTATTAACGTCTACTGAGTCGATGATATTTTCTTTTGGTACTGAGCAGAAAAGGGAAAGCTTCTCTTTTAGTTTATCTTCAGTTGGATACGGCACTCTAATCACTAGAGCATTTGGCGTAATACCCATATTCCTTAGGTCTTTAACACTGTTTTGAGTTGGTTTTGTTTTTAGTTCGCCGGAACCGAATATGAGAGGTACCAAAGTACAATGCACAAAGAAGGTATTTTTTTGGCCTAGTTCATACTGAATCTGGCGTAAAGCTTCAATAAAAGGTTGACTTTCGATGTCGCCGACCGTACCGCCAATTTCAGTAATTACTACATCAGCTTTACTAGAAGTACCAGCTTCAAAGACTTTGTTTTTAATTTCGTTAGTAATGTGCGGGATCATCTGAACTGTAGAGCCTAGGTATTCTCCGCGTCTTTCTTTTTCAATTACACTGCTATATACTTTACCGCTCGTGATGTTCGAGCTGTAGTTTAATTCTTCGTCGATAAATCTTTCGTAATGGCCGAGATCGAGGTCTGTTTCGCAGCCATCATAAGTAACATACACTTCACCGTGCTGAATCGGATTCATAGTGCCAGGGTCCACGTTAAAATAGGGGTCAAATTTCTGCATAAAAACTTTGTACCCGCGTGACTTTAAAAGAAGGGCTATCGACGATGCTGTGATGCCCTTACCTAAACCTGATACTACCCCGCCCGTTACGAAGATATACTTTGTCATAAACTTACCTCTCTATTATGACTTTAAAACTATTTTTTTATTATATCATATCGATTCTTAAGTACAGTTTTTATTTGATATAATATAGATATGGAAGAAAGCGCTCCTCCTAAGATTCATAAATCACGACATAGATGGGGCCTAATTATGCTTTCAATTGTCTTTTTCTTATATGGCATTTTTGTAATTGGTTGTTTTGCGGAAGCAAAAGTATTAAATGATGGGCTAAAAGTTAAGCCCGATAATATTGCAAAAAGTTTTTGTGAAACTTCCGACGAAGAAGCGCCCCTCATTGAAATAATTGGTTCTCCAACCATCAATGTGCGGGTCGATAGTGAATATAAGGATGAAGGCGCTACAGCTACTGATAGTTGCGATAATGTGGAGGTGGTTGCCGCAAACATGGTTGATACTTCTAAAGTTGGCTCGTATAAAGTCACATATCTATCTGTCGATAATAATCAAAACAAGTCCGAGAAAACGCGCACTGTGAATGTGATTCCAAAATACCATGGTACTATTTATTTAACTTTTGACGATGGCCCTGGCAATTATACAAATCAGCTTTTAGACATTCTGAAAAAATATGATGTTAAGGCCACATTTTTTGTGACTGGTTATGGTGATGATGAAGTCATAAAACGTGAATATGACGAAGGGCACGCGATTGGGCTTCATTCTACAACTCATGATTATGCATATATTTATCAAAACATGGATAACTTTTTTAGGGATCTTGAGGGTGTTAGAAACCGTGTTTATAGAATTACTGGTTATACATCAAATTTAATTCGTTTTCCGGGTGGGAGTTCAAATACTGTTAGTAGAAGATACGATGGCGGGCAGAGAATCATGACTAAGCTTGCTTACGAGGTTGAAAGACGTGGTTATAAATATTTTGATTGGAATATTTCTTCTGGTGATGCCGGCGAAGTGAATACTTCGGGCGCCGTGTATTCAAGAGTTGTTTATTCTTTAAAGGAATACGGCGATTCTGTAGTTTTGCAACATGATGTAAAAAATTTCTCGGTTAATGCTGTAGAGGAAATCATTAAGTTTGGTCTTAATAATGGTTATGAGTTTAAAAAATTAGACGAGACTTCGCCAACAGCACATCACAGAATTAATAATTAGTGTATAATTTGAATTATGGATATAGATTTTAAAACTGTTGAAAAAGCAAGAACAACTTACCACGAAAAGCTTGTACATCACTGGACGATACTTTGTATAATTGGCGTAATCATAGCGCTTCTATCAATTCCACTCGCTTCATTTGCGACCTTTTTTATTGCTTTCTTTGTATTTACGTTTGGCGCCGTAATTATTGCCTTTACAACTAAAAAAGAGGCCGAAGCTTATCGCAGCGCTTATAAATCCTATTTTATTGAAAGGAATCTCGCTAGTATTTTTACCGGTTTAAAGTATCAGCACAATGTTGGCTTGAACCGTGATTTGTTAAGGGCTAGCGGCATGATTTATACAGGTGATGTCTATGCCTCAAATGACCTTGCCCAAGCTAATTACAAGGGCGTTAATTTTGTACAGGCAGATGCACATATCCAAACCGAGCATACCGATTCCGATGGTAATACTACCTATGTAACAATTTTTAGAGGCCGCTTTATGATGTTTGAATTTCCGAAGAAATTTAGTTTTAAACTAGAGCTTATTGGTAAAAAATTCGGTAGCTCAGCAAGAGTGCCTGGCAAAAACCAAACAACTGGTCGCAAGATGGATAAGTTGAAGACTGAATCCGGTGAGTTTAATAACACTTTCAAGATTTATGCCGAGGATGGTTTTGAAGCATTCTATTTGCTTGACCCGGCGTTCATGGAGAAGATGATGAAGATCAGTGATACCTATAAAAACAAGGTGCTATTTGGCTTTTTGAACAACACACTGCTTATCGGTCTAAATAATGGTAAGGACTCGTTTGAGCCACCAAGATCCTCTAAACCAATTGATGAGAAAGCGGAAACTGAGAAAGTATCTGCTGAAATTCGTGTAATTACCGACTTTGTTGACATGCTGAGCCTCGATAGAAAACTATTTGTCAACAACTAATTTTGCATTTAGATATAATCTTGTGCTACAATAAAGTTATTATGGAAGGTAAAAAATCTAAATCACGCGCGCTTCTGGTTTTCGGTGCACCCTGTAGCGGCAAAACTACTTTTGCGATGAAATTCGCAAATAAATACAATTTGGCATATTACGATCTAGATGATATCGCCAAAAAGCACAACTTTTCTCGTGAAACTATCATTACTGTACTTGAGTTAGTCGCTAATACCCGTCAAACGGTAATTATCGAAGGTGGATTAGATACTGAAAAATACCGCCAAGAGATTAAGCATGTATTTATGATGGCCGGTTATGAAGTTAGCTTAATCTGGATTCAAACCGATATTACCACTATCAGAAACCGTATGAAGACTCGCTATAAGTCCGTTACTAAAGCAAAAAATGCTTATAACGAAGCCATTGAAAAGCTCGAGGCTCCTTCCGTCTTAGAGCGCCCGATTATCCTTTCGGGTAAGCATACTTTTGAAACTCAAACCAAACACGCTATTGCCGGTTTAGCTGATGCCAATCTTAAATGATCCTGAATTCGGTGAAGTCAAAGTAAACCGAAACGCCTTGTCTCGTTCGGTTCGTTTTTCGATTTCTACCGACGGTAGATTGCAGATGAGTGTACCAAAATACACTTCGGATTTTTTAGCTAAAAGATTTTTAAACTCTAATCGTGAGGTTATTCGCAAAAAACTTCCAGTAAAAGACCCAAACGAACAGCGGGCTAGAGATTATCAAGTTAAGATATTAAAGAAAAAGGCTAAGGAGTATTTGCCTTATCGCCTGGATTATTATGCTAAACTCTATGGATATTCCTATAGCAAATGTCGTATCTCTCATGCTAATACTAGGTGGGGAAGTTGCTCACCAGACCGCGTGATTTCACTTAATCCTGGTTTGATGAAAGTACCCGAACCCCTACGTGATTATGTGATACTTCACGAACTTGCGCATCTTAATCATATGGACCATTCAAAAGCTTTTTGGGCCGAAGTTGCCTCGCATGACAAAAATTATAAAAGCCACGAAAAAAAGCTAAAAATGTTTAGCCCTGGCGTTTAACTATTTAATCGTCACAGTTGTACCGAACCCAACGCGAGATTTTACTTCTATATGGTCGGTGGTTAGCAAATCGCAGGTGGTTTTTGAGAGAATCGTACCATTATCTGTCACAACTATTTTTCCCGGGCGCACGGTAATCACGATGCGGCCTTTATTTTTTGTCCGATTGACGGCGGATTTAACAGCTTTGTCTAAATCTCTTTCAATACGCTCTCTTTCACGAATGGTTAAAGTAGTATCCGGAAAATCTACATCTAAAGTAATACCAATTCTTTTTACAATTGGTAAATATTTTAAATAGATTTTATTGATGATTTCGGACAGACGTTCCATTAATGGAATTATAGCACGATTTTTAATACTTATGCTATAATGGTTTAAAAGGAGGTCTGTGGAGTTAAGGCGTTCATTTGACATAAAGAAATGTTTCTTATGCCTATATTTTATGGCTCTTTTGTTATATATAATCGTTGGATTTATGCCAGCTGGCGCAACCGACTATAAAATTTCTGCGAATATTCGCATCCCGTCTATCAACTTATCTTCGGATGTAACCGAGCTCCAACGTGATGGTCGCAAATTACACACTCCGGAAACTATCGTGGGTAGTTATACCGAAGCAGAGAATAAAATTCTCTTAATCGGCCATTCCGTAACCGTTTTTGAGAACCTTGATCAATTAGTAATTGGCGATGAAATATGGTACGATGGGCGTGAATACAGAATTGAGGATATTACAGTACCAAAAAAAGAACAAATTAATATGAATAAGGTTCTAAAATCAGAAGAAACAGATACTCTAGTATTAATGACCTGCGCCGGTGAAGATTTAGGAGCCGGCGACGCCACTCATCGACTTATTTTGACTGCGAAAGCCGTATAGCAAAACCACCACCAGGAGCCATGTAAATGTCAATCGATTCGTTTTTACTGACGTTTCTTGTGCTGATGTTGTGTCCAAACTGGTTGTCGCGATAATGAGCATCATCTGAATCACAATAGATTTCTGCAAAATAGGCGCCGTCATCTAGAAAATTTAGACTAATATTTACGCGTCTCGCGGTTTCATCTGTTACGCCACCGATATACCAATCACCATTTTTGGCTTTTCTGGCTACTACATAATACTCACCCACCTCACCGGCGAGTGGTACGGTTTTTTCAAAATCGGTTGGCACGTCGCGAATAAATTTAATTAAGTCCGGGAAACGTTCTTCATAAATATATGGACGATCTGCCGCCATTGCCATACCTGAATAAATAGTAACAAAATAGGCAATCTGGCGAGTGAGCGTAGTAGACATACGTTTTACGCTATTTGCAAGATCCAGAATACCGTTCGTATAATCCATACCGCCAGAAAGAAGCCTGGTATATGGCAAATAGCAGGCGTGTGATGGCGAAATTGCACCGCCTTCGTATTCTTGACCGCGTGCACCCTCGCGTGAAAGTAGGTTTGGCCAAGTTCTTTCAATACCGGTACCTTTAATTGGTTCGTGAATATCAAGACAGATGTGTTTTTTGGCAGCTAACTCGACGGTCTTTTGATAGTGGTTTACACCAACTTGCGAGTGATGATATTCGCGGCGACCATGAATCAAAATTTGGCTCCCTGCATAACCAGTCTTAATATAATGTACGCCGTTTGCCGCGTAAAAATTATAAGCTTCTTCTAATTGTTTTTCGTAATTATCAACAAAGCCAACTGTTTCGTGGTGGCCAACAATTTCAATGCCTTTTGCTCTTGCATAACGTGCGACTTCCGGTAGATCAAAGTCTGGAGTAGATTTAGTAAAGCTATTATTGACGCCATTTTCAAGCCAATCGCCTTCCCAGCCATCATTCCAACCCTCGATCAATAGACCACTCACACCAAGCCTTAAAGCTGCTTCTATGTATTCTTTCGCATGTGCCGTTGTAGCACCGTGACGTTCACCCGGCGCCCAGGTCCATTCGCCTACATACATTGCCCACCAGATGCCAATGAATTTCAAGGTTTTTACCCAACTGAAATCTTGCTTCGGCGGATTATTCAAACAATACATGACACGATTGGTGGTAAGCTCAATAGCAGAGTCTGCGATCATAATTAAACGCCATGGTGTTTCAAAAGGCAGGGAAAGGTGAGCTTTGGTGCCGTCTGATAAAGGCGTAATATCGGTCGTTAATTTTTTGTTTTCATCTAGTTTAATTGTCATTGAACCGTAGTTATAAAGCGCTGCTTCATGGATTGAAACATAGTAGCCGTTTGGCGTCTTCATAGTAAGTGGCGTATGCACGGAGTGAGATAAATCATAAACCGATGTTTTCTCATAATTATATTCGTATCGATCTGGCTGATAGGCCGGAATTTTCCATACGGTGGTGTTTAAATCAAAATTAAATTCCGTGAGTTCATCGGCGATAGATATTTGCTGAAATTTTGGCTGAGGTGGGATTTCATACCTAAATGCCACAGCATTATCAAACACACGAAATCTCATAGTGAATAAACGTTTTGGCTCTTTGTTTTCGCTTAAATAAATTGCGGTTTCACGATAACGGTTTTTGATAATTTTGTCTTCGCCCCACGGCATTTCAAACTCTTCATCGTGGTTTCTGCTTACTAAACGAATAGCTTTTAGATTTTTCCCAAGTGCTGGCTCACCACAGATGTTAAATCCAAGTTCAGAAATCCCAACTAGCGGTCTATTGTCCCGTTCAACCTTATAAAAAACCTGGCCACCCTTAATAATTATGGTGCACTTGTTTCTGCCATTTGGGGATTCAATCGTTTTTTCTGTATCTCCGCCACCGAACCAGCTTGCCCACTTAAACATACTAATAATTATATCATATGTGCTATAATTAAAACATGGTTGGGAAGAGAAAAAAACGCTCTAGTTTTAAGAGATTTTTACTAACACTATTTTGCTTTGTGTTGGTCGGCGCTGGTGTATTCTTTGGCGTCCAATACGTCACTAAAACTGGCATTTTTAGAATCCCTGGCGTCGTATATTACGACGAGTCTTTAAGCGAGAAGGAAAAAGAGTTACTCGAAACATTTTTTACCGATGAAATCGACCTTGATAAAGATGTTACGATTTCGGCACGAAACGAATTAAAACTCCCCGAGTTAGAAGAGGGAGAATTTCTATACTCGATTCGCGTGGCAGTAACTGATTTTTATGATTTTAATGTAGATAATATCAACTTTGAATCAGCAGATGAACTGCTGGCCGATAAAAGTGTTACTGTGATTGATTTAGACGATTTAGATAGCAAGAAAACATTACTTAAGATTAATAACAAGTATTATCTAGACGTTTTTGATGAGGGGGCGATTTTCAGAATCATTAAATTTGATTCAAAAAAATACGTTGAAGAAATCGAACCGCTGGTTAGTGAGGCGATGACTAAAAAATTCCCATCTAAAGAGACCGTGCTGACTTTTGCGCAAACTGGTGTAACGGCTCTTTCACGCGGGATGAATCAAAAACTCTATAGTGTGGGTGATGCAACTTATTTTGCTGCCAATATTAAAGATTATTTATCTAGTTTTGATATTACACACACTTCTAATGAGTCGTCATTCACCGATTATGCAAATAGTCGTAATATTTGTTCGGATAAAAGATTTATTAATACGCTTCTTGCAATTGGCCTAGACGTAGTGGAGCTCACCGGTAACCACAATATGGACTGTGGCGACCAAGCAGCCATTGAGACCGTAGAAACCTACCTAAATAATGGCATTAAAATCGTCGGTGGTGGCCGTAGCGCCGAGGAAGCATACGTGCCACTCGAAATTAATCAAAAGAGAAACAATATTTATATGATGGCCTTTAATCAATCTACCGGTGGCGCAACCTACGATTCAACCCCGGGCGCTAATCAATATTACGAAGAGGTAGCGAAAAATCAAATTGCTGAAGCAAAAGCTGCTGGTTTATTTGTGATTGTGGATGTCCAATACAATGAATGTAACGCATATGCCTCCACATACGAGGACACGACTTGCGATTATGCCACCTCAGCCGCCGGCGATCAAGTTGGACTATTTAGGCACTTAATTGATCTTGGTGCAGACATTGTGGTTGGTACTTCAGCACATCAACCGCAAACTTTTGAAGTATATGGCAATGGTGTAATTTATTACGGTCTGGGCAATTTATTCTTTGATCAGGTTTGGTGGCCAGGCACTACTAGAAGCTTAGTTTTGTCTCATTATTTCTATAAGAGTAAATTATTACAAACTAAAATCATACCAACCGTTTATGGTGACGAGATGCAACCAAGATTAATGGATAAGGAGACTGCAACATGGTTTCTAAACAGGCTGGCAAGCGTTCATCCTTAAAAAGTTTTCTATTAACATTTATTCTATTTGCAATCGTGGCTGCTTTTACTGCTCTTGTCATATTTGTATGTGTGAATTACATGCCAAAAAAAGAACCCGAAATTCCTTATACTGAGCCAGAGCCCGAACCTGAGCCAGAACCTGAGCCACAGATTGTTGAAATTGATTTTCAACCTACTGTTGATGCATGGGTGAATTCCGTGGGTGGAAATAAGGGTGTGGTAATATATGATTTAGATTTGGATAAAGTTGTAGGCGCATACAATGCAGATACTAAATTCGCTACTGCTTCTCTTTATAAGCTTTATGTAGTTTATGAAGGATATCGCTTGCTTCAGAATGGTACTTGGGATAGAAATACGGTCGTAAATTGGAGAGGGAATACTATTATCGAATGCCTGGACGAAGCTATTCGCTCCTCGGATTCTAGCTGCGCTGAGCCACTTTGGTCGCTAATTGGCCGTGATCACTTGAATGACGTCGTAAATTACGAATTTGGTATGAAAACTGTGATTGTGTCTAATTTACAAGCCACATCGAATGAAATTAAAGACATGATGAAGATGTTTTACGAACATACAGAAATTACAGATGAAAACCTGCTAGCTATTATGAAGGATTCTTTCCTTAATCAGCCAATTACTACTTATAACTGGAGGCAAGGACTACCTAGTGGTTTTTCAGAAGCTGCAAAGGTATACAACAAGGTTGGTTGGAACTATAGCCCTGATGCTAGAGCATGGACGATTTATGATGATGCGGCTATAGTGGTGTTCCCAGAAGAAGATAGGCATTTTATAGTTGTAGTGATGTCTAGCTATCTTCCTTACCAACAAATTACCCGTTTTGGTTCAGAATTCGAAGCGGCCTACCACGCCGGTATTAGCGCCGCATCATCCCAGGCCCAGATTGATTCTGATTAACATTATTGCTCCCAACCGTCGTAACAATATCACTGATGGCAAATGTTTTATACAGGGCCCCATTTACATAAATAGAATATTTTTCGCCTTTTCTAAATTCTTCTGTACCAACTGACATATGGTTAAATGCTTTAGCGGACTCATGGCTAATAATAGTTTTACCGGATGAGTCTTTGATAACAACTTTTGTACCGGCTTTTTGTGCGGAAGTAAAATAGATACTGGCATTATAAATAGTCGAAGACGCACCGAGGCTCTCTGCCATACCACTAGCGCCTACTGCAATCACTTGACCACCATTAATTGAAATACCGGCTCCAGAATCAAGTGCTCCGTTGCCATTATTGGTTGGCCCGTCCACAGTGACCGTACCACCATTAAAGGTTAAGAATCCATTGCTATCAAGACCATCACCAGACGCATTGATGTAAACTGCGCCGTCATTAATCGTGAGCATGCAATTAGTATCAGCATCAAACATGCCTGCGCCCGGTCGATTATTGGCAGAATTATCTGCACCACCACCCGCGTTTATACCGTCATCTGATGCAATAATTGACGTATTGCCACCATTAATAGTGATTACTTGCGCTTCTAAACCCTCGTAGCTCTTTTTGATTGTAATGTTTCCGCCATCAACGATGAGTTCTTTGTCGGCGTGGATACCGTCATCACCAGAATTAATCTCAATGTTACCACCGATTACACCAACATACTTATTTGAATGAAGAGAGTCATCTTTTGACGAAATACTAATGTTACCGTCATTAATTAATACGCTATTGATGGCCTTAATTCCTTTAGCGCCGGCGTTAACACTAATTCTACCTTTTTCAATTAAAACAAATCCTTTGCCAGCAGTGGTTTCGTTTGTAGATTTAATGCCATCAGAACCGGCCTCAACTTCAATATTACCATCAACTATATAAACTGAGTCCTTACCGCGAATGCCATCATCTTTAGCGCTAATTATATATTTGCCACCATTGATTTTAAGATCATCCTTTGACACGATACCGTCTTGATAATTGGCAACAACGCTTAATGAACCATCGCCAGTAAGTGTTAGATCGGCTTTTGAATAAACTGCTCCTTTAACGTCCTCATCTAAATCCTTTGAATAGGTGGAGCCGTCTTCCAAAGTATTATTACCAACTAGTTCAATTACTAGGTCATCAGCATTGTAACAAGCAATAGCTGGGCCAGAAGAATTCTTTATGCTTACATTATCGAGAATAAGCCTCACCACACCATTACCAGCGTTAACAATAATTGAACCGTCTTTTATAGAACCCGTTAAATGATATGTGCCGGATTGTCCAATTGTAAATGTATCTTCTAGATTAATTTCATAGGTTGAATGCTTGTCCCAATTAATCTTAAGATCGCCATTATCGGTAGAAATATTGTTCTCGATTTTGTCGCTACTTGCTTTTTCGTGAATTGTATTAATTATTGAAGTCGCGGCAAGCACAACGGCCGTGATAGCGCCAAGTGCAATTAATTTTCCGTCGGTTTTATTATTAGCCATTAAATCTCCTCTTCGCAGCAAGGCTCAGAAAGAAGGACTTTTAAGTTCATATTCTTTACGCGAATTTCGTCAAGAAAGTCTTTTTCTTTAACGCCATGCTTGATTTTTACATCATATGTTAGCTTGTAAAGGCTACCCATATTCATGGTCTTCATACGCACTAAATGATGGCGAGAGGTATATTTCTTAAATATATCCTCAAATACATCTTCATAATCCAAATCTTCTGGGATAACGATTTTGAGCACGCGTTCGTGACGGTCTGGTTCCAAAATTCTAGTACAGCTAAATAGTACAATTGCAAATACAGCAATCACGGTAATAACTGTACCAAATAGTACATGGCCCATGCCACAAGCGAGACCAATCATCATCGCAAAGAAAATAGCGAGAAGATCTTTGGCGCGACCCTGCAAAGAACGGAAACGGATCAAAGAAAAGGCGCCAAGGATTGCGATTGAAGTGCCGAGGTTGCCGTTAATCATAATCATTACGGCCATCACAAGAAGCGGCAATACCGCTAGTGTGATTAGAAAACCTTTGGTGGTTTGGGATGTTTTCATGTGCGTAATAGCCAGAACTAGACCAAGCCCAAGCGCCACTCCGGCTGAGATTAATGCTGTTGTAATTTCTAGCCCCGTCGTGCTAGCGTCAAATATACTGTTAAACATTTTGCTCCTTTCTTAACAGTTCATAAATTTTACCAATTTTTGAAAATCGCTGTGGATAGATGTGTTCTTTTGAAAGGGCCTTCACGAGCCACATTGGGTAGCTGCCTTGAGCTTTAATTTCCATAATAATGTTTTTATCGCCATCAAGTGCGCGTCTATCCTTTGCGTTACTAGTAAACTTTAAATTGTGATTTCGATACTTTAAATCCGTGTCAAAAGTAATCCTTAGGCTATTTTCGCCTTTAAAACTTTCACGATTATAGTAAACCAAAATCTTTGGCTTTAAATTAAAGTTGTTAATAAAGTATTCTATTTCACGGGCAATCTGTAAATCAGAAGGTAATTCGATTTTACGTTTTGTAATCGTAATAAAATCGACCTTCTTTTTTACAAATTCCTCGTAATCTTTGGTAGTTACTAAAACGCGGCGTTTATAGCCGACATTATAGTCCTTACCTAGCATCTTGGTTTTTATCTCGAAGAACACCTTGTCATATCCTTCATAAGAACGGACGCGGAGCTTTTCTTTAAAAACCGGATGATCAATTGACTGGATGATAAAATCGTAATTATCTGTATCAAAATAAATATTATAAACACCAGAATGAAAGTACCCGTCATGTTTCATATTTTCATCGATGACGGCCATCAGTGCTTCTTTTTGTTCTTTCGTGATCAAGAACTTCTTCTCAACACGGTCAAACGTTTTTTCATCCATGTACTTATATTAAATCACAAACCTTAAAAAAAATTAAAATCTTATGTTTTTTAAGCTTTACATTTTTTAGCTGTGCTATTATAGGGGTATGAGAATATTATACGTTGAAGACGAAAAATTCCTAGCCGAAGCAGTAATACATCTGCTCAAAAAGGAAAAAATTATGGTCGATCATGCCGACAATGGTGAAGATGGCCTGCACCTTGCTCTTAAACCTAACTATGACTGTATCGTGCTAGATATTATGCTCCCAAAAATGTCTGGACTTGATATTTTAAAAATAGTCAGAGCCCGTGGCATCAAGACGCCAATTATTATGTTGTCCGCGTTGAATGAAGTGGAAGATAAGATTCGCGGATTGGAGTCTGGGGCTGATGACTATCTAGCTAAGCCTTTCAAAGTACAAGAGCTGATTGCCCGCATCAATGCTTTAACTCGTCGTCCGCCTTTAATGGAGCAAAAGAAGATTAAGTTTAAAGACCTAACGTTTGATCCAACTAACCGTACGCTAAACGATGAACCATTGACAGACAAGGAGGCTGAGATTTTTCAGATGCTAGTAAAGACTCCTTCTTCCGCTATCACTAAAGCTCAGATTTTAGCTCACGTTTGGGGCCCAGATGCTGAACTGGAAGAAAACTATGTAGAAGTCTACATGAGCTATCTCAGAAAGAAACTTAAAAAGATTGGTTCAAAAGTTTCAATTAATACAATTCGTGGGCTAGGTTATAAATTAAATGTTTAAAAAACTTCGCAACAAACTAATACTAATTAATCTCGGCATTACGTCAATCGTAATTATCGTTTCATTCAGCTTGATTTACGTACATTCTACAAGATCGGCCGAAGCTCGTCCGCCGATGATGAACATGGAAATTGAAATGTTCGATGAGGCCGGGCGTGTATTTGACACATGGGTTAAAAGCGAAAGACAGGCTGCTGCACAAAATTTACTTATTACTTTGATTGTTTCTGGTATTGCAATTGAGTTTGCGGTGGCTTTAATCTCCTATTTCTTGGCTGAAGAAGCAATAAAACCAATTAAAAATTCCTACGAGCAACAAAAGGTTTTTATTGCCAACGCTTCGCACGAAATCAAAACTCCGCTTGCGGCGATTTCAGCCAATCTTGAAGCGGCGGACATTAAGAACAATCGCTGGATTGACAATGTTGCTAAAGAGACTGATAAATTGACTGCATTAAACTCAGAGCTTTTAACACTTGCTAGATCCGATTTAGTCAATTCTAAATCTCCAGACGATTCCGATTTAAAGACTATTATCGAAAAACAGGTTGAAAGTTTTGAGCCGAGGTTAAAGGGGATTAGTTTTAAAAAGAGTATAAAGATTACTGATAAAACTAAAATTAACGGCGCTGATTTCTCACAAATATTTAGCGTATTAATGGATAATGCCATAAAGTACTGCGACAAAAGTGTCAGTTTATCTGTTTCGGAACATGAGTTTAGCATTACCAATGATGGCGCAAAGATCGATAAAGATTCCTTGCCGCACATTTTTGACAGATTCTACCAGGTAGATAAAAATTCTGAAGGTGTGGGTCTTGGGCTTTCAATCGCTAAATCTCTGGCTGATAGAAACAACTGGGTTTTAACTGCAAAATCAGATGAAAAGACCACATTTTTACTAAAATACTAGAGTTTAATTCTTATTTCTTTTATGCTAATATATTAGTGTATGTTAGAGTTAAGGGGAGTGACGAAAGTCTATGAGACTGGCGGCATTAAGCGCACAGTGCTTAATGACGTCAATCTAAATTTTCGCGTTTCTGAATTTGCTGCAATTCTGGGGCCTTCCGGATCTGGCAAAACTACTCTTCTTAATATTATTGGCGGACTCGACCATTACACGACCGGCGACCTCATTATTAACGAAAAAAGTACTAAAAAATTCAAAGATAAAGACTGGGATAGCTACCGCAATCACCGCATTGGCTTTGTTTTTCAAAGTTATAATTTGATTCCGCACCAAACGGTTTTACAAAACGTGCGTCTGGCTCTCACACTTTCTGGTATTTCAAAAAGGGAATCAATAATCCGTGCTAAAAAGGCACTTAAAGATGTGGGGCTAGAAGAACATATTGATAAGCGCCCGAGTCAGCTTTCTGGTGGACAAATGCAACGTGTAGCGATTGCACGTGCGCTGGTGAATGATCCGGATATTCTACTTGCAGATGAGCCGACTGGCGCTCTTGACTCTGAAACTAGCCTCCAAATCATGGAGCTTCTCAAAGAAATCGCCAAAGAAAAGCTGGTTATTATGGTTACCCACAATCCGGAACTAGCCGATAAATATGCAACAAGGATTATTCGCTTAAAAGACGGGCGCATCACTGCCGATTCGAACAAGTATGACGGTTCCGTTAAGACAGACCTAGATGCTTCTAGCTCTGGGCGCAAAAGCAAGAAGACCAAGATGTCTTTCTTTACGGCACTTTCTTTGTCACTGAAGAATTTATTAACTAAAAAAGCTCGCACTATTTTAGTAGCCTTTGCCGGTTCGATTGGCATTATTGGTATTGCGCTCATTTCGGCTGTGTCTACCGGTTTTCAAAACTATATCGACCATATTGAAGAGACCACACTAACATCATATCCATTAATTGTATCAAAGGAGTCTGCCGACATCACGGGTATGCTTCTTAGCCTTACTGGAGCCACAAATAATAATCTAGAAGGTGATTATGTCGATGAAAATCGTTTGCTTACTTCGATGCTCGGTAGTGTTTCGTCAAATGATTTAAAAAGTTTCGAAACCTACATGAAGAATCACGAGAATGATATTAAGGGTGATCTTAGGGCGATTAATTACACATATAATGTTGACCCACCAATTTACACGATTGACGCTACAAATAAGCCAGCCAAGCTTAACCCAAACAGTTTGTTTTCGACCTTTTACGGGAACAGCACAATAATGAGCTCTTACTCAAACCTTACTTCTATTTATGAACAGCATACACCAGAAGTAATTGAGGATGTTACAAGGCTGGTGGCTGGTCGTTTCCCAGAAAAATATAATGAGATGCTTTTGGTCCTGACGGATCCGCATGAAATATCTGACCTTCTCACTTATTCACTCGGTTATCATGACACAAGTGAACTAGCAAACATCTTTACTAAAGTGATGAGTGGGGAGAGTGTACAGATTGAAGGCGACCCTCTTAAACTTACCTATGAAGAGTTAATGGGTAAAGAATACAAGCTAATCTATCCATTTGATCTTTATAAATACAATGCAAAATACGATGTATACGAGGATATGAGCGAAGATGAAGCTTATATGAAGGAACTATATGAAAAAGCCGAGACTCTAAAAATTGTCGGTATTGCCAAGCCGCGCGATGATATGTCTATTATGAATAGCGGCATTATTTATCTACCGGAGCTCGTAACGCATATTATTGAAAGATCTAGCGAGGCTGAAATTACAAAGAAACAGCTCGCTAGCCCAACTATTGATGTGTTTTCAAATACTAAGTTTGGTGAGAAGAATAATGACTTTAACTTTTCATTCTCAGACTTAGTCTCCGTAGATTCTAATAAACTTGCTAAGGTATTCAACATTAATATTGACCAAAATATGGTTTCGGCCAAAACCATGGACTATATGAATAAAATCTCCGACTCAATTGACGGCGATGCCAGGCCGATTAGGAAAGAGCTTGATGATAAGCTTACAGAGCTTAGCCCAGAATTGATGATGTTTATAGCCGGCAAGAGCACCGAAGAAGATTTTGATATGGCGAAAGTGCCGGAATACATTGATGAGTTTGTGGCCAGTAAAGATTTTTCAGAATTTGAGAATAAATACTTAATCCCAGCCGCAAGCTTTGCGCAGGTTTTTAGTGGAGTACTTAAACTTGGTTTTGCTGGCGGGCAGGAGGATATGATTAATAAAACACTAGACGAGTTTTCGATCGCAATTCTAGAGGTTAAGATGAAGTCCGAAATCTTAACAAAGGTTGGGGAGCTATCATCTTATCTTACTAGCAGTTTTGCCAATGCGTTTTCGATTGATGAATCTGCCTTTATGGATTGCTTTACGCTTAATTTCACAGAGGACGAGCTAGCTCGTGTCGTAACTGCCATGTTTACCAAGAGCGAATCAACACTCGATGCGAATCTATCAGCGATGGGCTATCAAAATTTTGACGATCCTACTTACATCCAGTTCTACTTTAACAGTTTTGACGGCAAGACACATTTCGTGAATTTCCTTGATGATTACAACGAATTTGTTAAAACTTCTGGGCAAGAAGAGAAGGAGATTAAATATACTGATATTACCGGTGTCTTAATGTCTAGTGTTAAGACTATCGTTGATGCGGTGTCTTACGTCTTGATTGCATTTGTCTCGATCTCGTTAATAGTAAGTTCAATTATGATTGGTGTGATTACTTACATTTCTGTGTATGAGCGCACAAAAGAAATTGGCATTCTTCGCGCCATTGGTGCTAGCAAGCACAATATATCCAATATCTTTAATGCAGAAACATTCATTATTGGTTTCTTGTCGGGGTTATTCGGTATAGGGATTTCTTATATATTGATCCCAATCATTAATCTTATTCTTCATTATTACACTGGCGATATCCCACTTTCGGCCACGTTAGCCATCTCGACCGCTGCCGGACTAGTAGTTCTTAGCGTTGTATTAACGCTTATTGGTGGTTTAATCCCAGCTCGTTCAGCATCGAAGAAGGACCCAGTAGAGGCCTTAAGAAGCGAATAAGCACTATATTTATTATATATATTGTGGTATAATATGTTTACCGTTGGGGATTCGCCAAGTGGTAAGGCAGTGGGTTCTGGTCCCACCATTCGG
>CAZCPT010000002.1:0-59252 GCA_964499905.1 uncultured Candidatus Saccharibacteria bacterium
TCATCAAGCTGACATTCCCAAAGAGCAAAAAGCAGATTAACTGGACTGAAAATCAAGTTTTTGTTTTATTAAAGGCATGAATCAATCAGTTAATCAATCAACTAAAAGACCAGATTGACTGCTTTCATCTTAGACTTCACTGGTCAAGCCAATCACTGTACCGAGAAAGTCTCCCAAGGGTAAACACAGGGCCAATGGGGTCTGCATGCCCCAACCCACATCTAACCTCCTCTCCCAGGGACCCGTTAAGTGGGCAACCGCCGGCCTCACTTACTTGCATAGGCAGATTATTCGCCATGGTGAAGCTGGGCATGGGCGGCAGAGGATTACATCAACTATAGATTGACACAATATCAAGATGAAGAAATACAATTTGAACTCAAAATGATGAAGGTTAATGTCTATCTAAACTATGATATGCCAGCAGAAGCTATTACTGCAGCAGGGGATATTACCGAAGACGCTCTCACACCGCAACAGAAAATGAGGTATTACCATGTACTCTATCAAGGGTACACAAAAACTGGCGACGAAGAAAAATCAATAGAGTATCTAGATAAATACTTCACTGTGTACAATATAATTTACGGGGAAAGCAAAACAGAATTCTGGCATGTCGGGAGGGAACAAGTATTAAAAAATTCACCCTGTCCTGAGTCAGTATTTTTGTTTTATCATTTCTGATTATTTCGGGCTCCGCTCATGCTGGCGAAGGCGGTAATACTGGCAGTGGTGGCTGGCCAGGCTGTACCACTCTCACCTATTTTGCAACTTGTTATGGTGCTACATGGCAATGGTACTCAACCAACTCAGACCATGTTTTTATTGATGGTTGGACTGGGGCGAACCGCTCATTTGCGCAGCAAGGCTATATTGATGATTGCGCCTCTGCCGGTGGGTATTGGCGTTATGCTATGGTTATCAAGACCGATGATCCGCCTGGGAATCACGGAAATGTTGGTTGGCTTTATGCTGGGCATCAAGTTGGCTTGATTGGTATCGGTGGCAGCGACGATTGGTATTTTAATTCTGAGTATTTTGGTGGGGGTATGAATTATATAGGCGACAACTGGTCTCAGGTGGAAGCAATATACTTAAAGCTTCAAGAATATGACCCAGCCACCTACTGGCGCGGTTGGAATTATTATAGTAATCTTTCCTGGTTCTGTGGTCCAGGCAGTATCACTGAGGTTAAACCACCGGTAGTGGAATACACTCTCACAGGTTACGCGAAAGAAGTCAGTGGTAAATCTCTTCGTGGCTATATTAACGATGTATGGGATACGGTTGAAGAAGGGAACTGGGCCTCAGTCACCAGAAACACCAAGACTGGATATAGATTCTTAAGATGGGAAGATGAATACGGCAATTTGCTCACCACCGGTGAAACCTATGGCGAAACCATGACTCGTGATAGAACAATCTATGCAATCTACGAACAGCAAGAATTTGCCGGCCGTGCCAGAGTATCAAGTGGCAGTACAGTCTCTGGGAGTGGCACTGGATTTGTTAAACAAAACAGCACTTATCCAATTGAAGTAGAATGTCCAAACACCGGCTGTACTGTTGCTTTCGATTTAGCAATAAAAACTGTAAAAGGCACCGGCAACGCTAACTATACGGCCTACCGATCCACTAGTCAAAACGGAACTGGTACGAGATACGACACATACCCAAGGTCTCCGTCTGCGCCATCCACCTCCGGCACTACATTAGATTTATACTTTGGCTTAAATCGTAAAAACCCATATGTAGAAACACTTTATCCAGGCCAAACAGTTTGTTATTATCTTTCTTTCGCCCCAAATGGCGATACGGCCTATGTATCAACTAAGGCTTGTGCTTATGCAAAGCCGTCGACCTTCCAAGGTAAAGTCACCGTAACTTCTAAATCCGGCACAGGCACGATTGACTGGCGTGATTCCAGCCGTGTAGACACACATAATATTGATAATTGTCCAGTTACTGGCTGTAAAGTTACCTTTAGACATTATCTTCGTCGCACTTCCGGCATTGGCGCTTCAGAATTTACCATCTCAAGAACTTCAAACTATGAAGAAAAAGTTACCAGTAGCTCCAATCTAAAAAGTGGCACCGAAACGTTCTCGGTTTCGCCGGTCGAAGAATATGTGGATTCGGAACTAACGCTAGTTCCGGGTCAAGTAGTTTGTGAGACCCTGGCCTTTAAAGCTTCAAACAACACCACAATAACTGTGAATAAAACAGAGTTAAAACTCTGTGCATCGGCGCTTGGTAAGGCCCAGCCAGACGATCCACCAACACCAGATGAATTAGAAGACGACGATTTAAGTGACGCATTTCTCGATATGCGTGTCAAAAATAACGACGGCCCAAGCAAGTATAAAAAATATCGTAAAGCCGTATATGCAAAACCAGACCAAAGGGTTTATTTTAGAGCCACCTACAACCCTATCTTACAATACTCTTATTACATCTATCCGCAAAAGATGCGCATTGATTCTGGCGCAATTAAACCAGACCGCGTAAATATCAGCCAAACCCTTGGCGGCTTGTTTAATACCTATAAGAGCTCATCGCAAAAGAACTGGAGCAATGCTGTAACAATCTACGCTACGAACGGGTTTACATATTCAGTAAACAAGACTTATAACCCTGGCAGCACTACTAAACAAAAGGAAATTAACGACCGTAAAATCACCATTGATGATGTAGGAAAAGACCTATCCGAAGCCGTCGCCACTAACTTAAACAACAATACTAAGACCACCCCAAGCCAGGTAACCTTTACTTCGGACTCAAGTAAGAATAATCTTGCCACTGTTAGTACGGCTAACAAATCCAGCGATGCGCATGTTTATGTGCCATATAATTTTGGTACCAAGGTTGAAATTAAAACCAAATCCACTGATCCAATCTACTCCGGCGAAGAAAAGGAGATTAAATACGATGTCGAAATCACTCCGCGCGCCAATTCTGAAACCACCAATGGCCCAGAAGAATATGCCACCAAAGTGCCAAAATCTATCAGCCGCATCATTATCTACATTCCAAAAAATAATACAACTAGAACTGGTTCCGAGGCATGGGGCAGCCAAGGCGAAAACAGTAACATTTGTAGTTATTACGGCCTCGCTAAGGATGGCACCAACTGTAAATACGATGACGAAAGAACTGGCCCACTTAACCAATCCGGCAACGTTAAAGGGGAATTAAAGGAATATACTCTAACCTTAAATACCCCAGATCTTCCAGCTGGCACTAATATCTGTGTATCAGTAGCTCATTATCCATCAAGTAGCGGTCTACCGACAAACTGGAACAATATCGAAGGTAGTGGTAAATGGCATATTTCTGATTCTGTATGCTTTGTCATCGCTAAGCGCCCATCCTTCCAGGTGTGGGGCGGCAGTCTCTACTCCGGTGGTTCAGTCAACACTTCTGCGGCACAAAAAACAACTTTGCGCTATTTGCCAGCATTTACCGGCACCTTTGTCTTTAGCTCATGGGTAGAACAATCCGTAGTCGCCAAAGGCCGTGTCATCGCGCTAGCATCTGGGGCTGCTACGGGTCTTGCCGATAATATTGCAGGCGGCGGTAGTCTAGAAACTACTCCAGATTATTGTAAATACAGAGTGCCTCTCAGTATTGCCAACTATTCTCGCTCTGCTACTGCTTTAATCTGTAACAACTCGCAATCTACTGGTAATTCCGGTATTGCCGCTAATATCACCGACAAAGCCTCACTTGTCGCCACTCTACCGAATGAAGACAGTCTCATTAATACCTATGACAACGGCA
Source organism: uncultured Candidatus Saccharibacteria bacterium (assembly GCA_964499905.1). Classification (GTDB taxonomy): domain Bacteria; phylum Patescibacteriota; class Saccharimonadia; order Saccharimonadales; family Saccharimonadaceae; genus Nanosyncoccus. The sequence goes on from CAZCPT010000002.1 coordinate 3,781, forward strand.
CGGCAATTCCGTTTAATAACACAACTCTAAAGAATGTAGTCCGCTATAACGTAGATGGTAATGCTGCAATTAACAATACTACGATTCAGGCCGGACGCACTCATATAGTGAAGGCCACCGGCGACGTCGCTATTAACGGAAACGTTATCTACGAAGAGAAAGCATATACTAATATGTCTGAAATACCAAAAGTTATCATCTATGGTAGAAGCATTACTATTGGTTGCACGGTGGAACGAATCGATGCGATTATTATTGCTGAAGAAACATTAAATACATGTAATTCTGATGATATTAATTCTAGACAGAATTCTACAAGTTTACGCGTAAATGGCGCAATTATTACAAACAAGCTGTATCTAAATCGTACCTATGGCGCTGCGTGGGGTGAACATTCCAAAAAACCAGCCGAAGTTGTGAATTATGATGCCTCTACGCTGCTCTGGGGCCGTGCTAAGGCCGATCCGGATAACGAACATAAGAATCTTACTTCCGTATATATCCACGAGCTTTCGCCGCGCTTCTAGTGTGCTATAATCAAAGTATTATGTGGTTCAAATTTTGGCAGAGGCTTGTAAAGTTTATTGACCCTAAACTTGAAAAATTTCGCGAGAAGAAAGAAACGCCAAAGTATACCCCATCTTCTCTTGAAGAATTTATTGGCGTCATTAGGCGCACTCCAAAATCCGTATTAAGCACCAAAGACCGTGATCGTATCGCCGCTGTCATGAATTATGATTCGCGAAAAGTTGGAGATTTAATGACTAAGAAATCCGACATGGTTTTTGTAGATGATAAAGAATTTCTCGGTCCACTTGTCCTTGATAAACTCTATAAATCCGGATTTACTAATTTCCCAGTCACCGATTCAAAAGGGAAGGTTAAAGGCATTATTCACACAGAGGCCTTTAATGCTCTCGAAATCAAAAAAGCCGAACGCGTTGATAAATATATTGATAAAAATGTAAACTATCTACATATTAATGATTCTTTAAAACACGTCATTGAAGAAATCAAACGTACTAATGGCTATTATTACCTCGTCTTAGATGAAGACGAGAGCCTTGCTGGTTTCTTCACCGTAGAGATGCTCCTCGACTACCTTACCCAGTAAAAATGTGGTATAATATAGCGCATGAGAGTTCTAACAGATAGATTAAAAGATTTTTTAGGCAAAAAAGTTGTTGTTGAAGGCTGGGTTAACTCCAGACGTGACCATGGTGGGTTGATTTTTATTGACCTTCGTGACCACACTGGTATTATTCAGCTCGTTGTTACTCCAGAAAATGCCGAATCTTTTAAACTAGCTGAATCTGTTCGCGATGAATTTGTTTTGAAGGCTGAAGGTACACTTAGAGAACGTGAACCTGAACTCATCAACCCGAATATTCCAACCGGCAAAATCGAACTCGTCGTTGAGACTCTTGAACTCTTAAACCGTTCCGAACCACTTCCAGTAAATACTCATGATGATGGTGAAAAATCTTCCGAAGAAATGCGTCTAAAATATCGTTTTCTAGATCTTCGTCGTCCATCCATGCTAAAGCTTCTTTCGGACCGTTCTAAATACTACAGTTTCATGCGAAACTACATGGAAGAACACGACTTTATCGAGGTTACTACTCCAGTTCTTGCCAACTCATCGCCAGAAGGAGCCCGCGACTTTCTCGTACCATCTCGTCTTCATCCAGGCAAGTTTTATGCTTTGCCACAAGCTCCGCAGCAATTCAAACAGCTTTTAATGGTTGGTGGTATTCCACGTTACTACCAAATTGCTGCTTGTTTCCGCGACGAAGACCCACGCGCCGATCGTCTCTACGGCGACTTTTATCAACTCGACCTCGAAATGGCATTCGTAAATGACGGCGAAGTAGTGCGTACTGAAATGGAGCCACTCATAAAATCTCTCGTCAAAGATTTTGCCAAAAAGAAATTATTGTCAGAAGAAATTCCACGCATTCCATATAACGAATCGATGGAAAATTATGGTGTAGACAAGCCAGATTTGCGCTACGATATGAAGCTTATTGAACTTACTGACGTATTTAGTGAGACTGATTTTAAAGTCTTTAAAGCACCATGTATCAAAGCCATTTGTGTTAAGGGCGGCGCTTCGCTCACTCGTCGTGAAATCGATGAATTTACCGAAAAAGCTCGTAAACTCGGAGCCGGCGGCCTTGCCTATATTCTCTATGAAAATGGCGAAGCAAAGTCTCCAATTCTAAAATTCATGAGCGAAAAGGAAATTGCAGCCGTGAAAGAACGCACTGGTGTAAAAGATGGCGATGCTGTATTCTTTGGCGCCGACGATCGTGACAAAGTAAATAAAGTCCTAGGCCAGCTTCGTATTGCCTTTGCCGACCATTTTGGCCTGAAAGATCCAAACGTTGTAGCGCTTTGTTGGATTGTTGACTTTCCGTTCTATGAATGGGACGAAAAAAACAAGAAATTAGACTTTGGCCACAACCCATTTTCAATGCCAAAAGGTGGTCTAAAATCTCTGGAACTTGCTCAAACTAATGAAGAAAAACTTGCCATAGTCGCTGACCAATATGACATGGTCATGAATGGTTATGAAATTTGTTCCGGTGCCGTCAGAAACTACAATCCAGAAATCATGTACAAGGTCTTTAACATTCTTGGCTATAACAACGAATATGTTGAAGCACGTTTTGGTGGCATGCTTAGCGCCTTCAAATTTGGTGCACCACCACACGCTGGCTGTGCATTCGGCATTGATCGTATTTTCATGGTTCTAGAAGACACCGAAAACATCCGCGACATTGTCGCCTTCCCAAAGAATGGCAACGGCGTAGATTTGATGATGAATTCACCTTCAACCGTCGATCAAATTCAACTCGACGAAGCCCACTTAGCAATAGTTGAAGAAGACTAACCATTAACAGGGAAAAAATAAGGCAAAAAATGCCTTATTTTTTATGGTTTTTTGAATTAGCTTATGCTATAATAAATAGATAAAGAGGTAGTTACACAAAAGTGGGAGAGAAAATAAAGCAATTTATAGCTTTCACGCGCGAGTTGTTTTTGGGTAGCTCTAAAGGTTTTGCTCTCAAGAAATATAGCAAAATCCGCACCCTTGCTTTTGTATCCTCCATTTTTGTTTTTACAATTATTTCCGGTACCATCGTGCCATTTTATTTCAAGGAAAGCACTACCGAGGCAGCTTCGACTTCAACCCATCCAAGCACAATCACCTTCACCTCTACTAGAGACAATGCCGTAGTAACCATTAATCCTACCGATACTGGTGTATTTGCCGCCAGTACAACTGCCAACAGTATTAAGTTTTCAATCGCCACGGACAACTACACCGGCTACACCCTTACTGCTAAATCCGGGAGAACAACTTTGAACAATGGTTCAAGCACCATTGCATCTCTTAGCTCTGCAATTACTCAATCGACATTCAATTCGAGTACTACCTACAATAACCGCTGGGGCTACAGGCCAAACTATTTTAACTCCGCTTCGAACTCAAGGTTTCGTCCATCGCCTACTTCCTCCGGATCGGTGCTCGATAGCACTACCGCCGCTAACAGCACCGCAAAATCATACACCATCATTCTCGGTGCAAGAGTCACTACCGACATTCCGGCCGGCACCTATATTAACGACGTCTTCGTCCTAGAGTATGCTGCAAACCCGGTGCCTTATTCAATCTCATTTGATGATGCCACTGATGACGATATTGTCTCCAACATGCCGAGCACCTTTACAGGCACATCAGTATCTGATGCAAACGTAACACTACCTGGTACAATCCCAACCCGTGTAAATTATACTTTTGCTGGTTGGTGTTCTACTATTCCAGTTGCAACCGCCGGTGGCTACTCATGTGGTGGTACAACCTACGCTGCAAGTAGCGATTATGAAATCAACTTCACTGCTGATAATACTGGAAATACACTCTACGCTATTTGGACCTCAAATAGAGGTTGCAATAAAGCTGCTACTACTATTGGTACTGGAGTCACTGCTACCGACGCAGTTTGTATGCAGGATATCAACGATACAGTTATATCCACTATGACTACTGGCACACAGTATACATTGAAAGATATGCGTGATGGCAAAAACTATTTCATTGCAAAACAGGCCGATGGCAAAGTATGGATGACACAAAACCTAGACTTTGATCTAAGTACGCCCGTTACACTTACTCACGACAACACAGATCTCGGTCATACAACAAATACTCTTAATCAGACCTGGACTCCAAGCCGCGCAACACTTACAGGAAATGTATCAAATTGGCATAATGATGCCACGGCCGTAGATTCATTCGACCCAGGCAATCAGTACTATTACAGTTCTGGCACCCTGGATGACGATTCGGTATCTACTGCCTGTAATGATTCTTCTACCTGCGGTCACTACCATAGTGGCAATTATTACAACTGGCGTGCCGCCGTTGCAAACAATATCACAGATAATACCACATTGTATTCAGCTATGCCGGACTCAGTTTGCCCAGCCGGGTGGAGACTTATTAAAGGGCCTACAAGTGATTATACATATGGCGAAGACGTTATCCTTTTCTCTGCACAGGACGGTTACTCTGTCTATTACGATGAGCCTATAAAAGTTAACTACTCTCAAAGCCTAAACGGCCTAAATGTCCTCAGAAACAGCCCTATTTATTGGAATCGTGCAGGTTATATTAAGGAGACAGCATTCATGGCGGAAGGTAACGTGACTACCTTTTGGACCAATATAGTTTATGATTCAGATTCGGCCTACGATGTGTGGTCCCGCGCTTCTTATTTCACCGTAAGAGATTTTACTAACAAAGCGTACGGTTTTCCGGTTCGCTGTATTGCAAGAATGACCACTGGCACTACTACGGTTAATTTCTTTGGTAATGGAGCCACGAGTGGCACTATGGACAGCAGAACCGTAGACAGTGGTGACGCAGTCAATATTGTTAATCAATTTGAAAAAGAAGGCCATAAATTCGTTTCTTGGAATACTGCTGCCGATGGTACTGGAACCGAATATACCGGCAACGCATTTGTCGCAATGCCAACACAAAATGTAACGCTTAATCTTTATGCCCAATGGGAAGAAGCTTTTGTTATTAAGTATGACGGCAACAACGCTACCGGCACAACTACGATGAGTGTTCGTCACGAAGTAGCCGAGAACGAAGAAATAACTCTGTTTGCTTCTAACTATTCTCGCTCCGGCTATGGCTTCCTTGGCTGGTCCACAACCCAAATTAATCCGGATGCATCTAATGCGTCTACTCTTATAGAGAATGCGACAGTTTTCGGTCCAAATGAAACCATCACAGCATCCGCATCGGTGCTCAATCAAACATTCCCGGGCGATGTAACTCTCTATGCTGTTTGGATTAAGTCGGCAGGTAATTTGCAAGGTTGGACAGGCTGCTCCTCAATGTCTACCAATGATGTTACTGCACTTAAAGATACTCGTGATAATCAAGTTTATGCCGTGGCGAAACTCGCCGATGGTCATTGCTGGATGATCGAAAACCTCCGTCTAGACAGTGAGTATTCATCGGATTCTTCTAAAGCCCAAGGTTTTGGTGGTAATTTCTGGGGGTTGCCATCGTCTGAAAGTACCACTTTAACAATTACCGCGGTAGAAAACTCACTATATACACCTAACCCTCTTTCTACAACAAAGAAAATCATCAGCGGAGATAATATCGAATACCGCATACCACGACAAGATAGTTACAGTGTTTCATTGGCTGTGGGCAATATGAAAAAAGCAGACGCAAACGTCTATTCATATGGCTCATACTACAACTGGCCAGCCGCTATAGCTAACACAAATAACTTCACTACCGTGGAATCTTCCGAAAATATCGGTACATCAATTTGTCCTGCCGGTTGGCGCCTCCCTACAGGTTACACAAATGGTGAGGTAAGCACTCTTAATACAGTATTGAACAACGATACGGAAGCAAATTCTATCGGATATAGAAAATATCCAAACAACTTTGTTTATTCCGGCTATGTATCGACATCCGTATATCAACGCGGGACACACGGTATATATTGGACTCAAAGTGCCAATCCTGATTCAACACGTGCGAGTAGCTTATATTTCTCTTCAAGTTTTGCATATAAAAGTGCATATAGCACTAAGACCCTCGGTCTCGCTGTCCGTTGTATAGCGGCTGCTGGTCTAGAATTAAAGCTTGATGCAAATGATGAAAGCAATAGAGAGGCTAAGCTATATGGGTCCATAAATAGTACTATCGATATTCCAGAAAAGGCATTCGTTCGTGATGGCTATGCTATTACATCATGGAATACGGCTGCGGATGGTAGTGGAACCGCATATACAACCACAATTAACATTACATCAAATATCACTCTCTATGCACAATGGTCTCCAGCATATAGTATTAGATATCACGGTAATAATCATTCTAGTAATACTGATATGGATTATTATTCTCATCTCAATGTCGCCGATGGCGAGGAAATTAATCTCCAAACTTCTAACTATTCTCGCACCGGCTATGGCTTCCTCGGCTGGTCGTTTACTCAAATTGACCCAGATGCCGCGAATGCAGAGACGTTAATCGCAAACACAAAAATCTATGGTCCTAATGAAACAATTACTGTTAATTCCACGACCATTGGCCAAGCCGCACCGGCCGATGTGTATATTTATGCAGTATGGCTAAAATCATCCGGAAACTTACAAACCTGGAAGGGTTGTAATGCACTTACAAAAACTACTTATTCAAACGGCACGATTACTCCAGGAAGCGTAGTAGCACTTACGGATATTAGAGATGGTGAGACTTATGCTGTAGCTAGACTAACGGACGGTAATTGTTGGATGATCGAAAACTTAAGGCTTGATATAAAAACGGCAAATATCACATCTACAAATACGCACAATCCTACTAATAGCTTCTTGACTAACAGAACTGGAAATTATTCATGGTGTAATACGGGCAATGCGGACTGTGCCGAAAGATATCTACAATTAAAATCCCCAACTTTCATAGGCATTGGTTATTATTATAACTATTACACAATGAGTGTTGGTAGAGGGGAATATGCTTCAAATGATCCAATCACCGGTGATATCTGCCCAGCCGGCTGGCACGTTCCTTCCTCATATGATTCTGGTACGGAAATCGTTAACTGGATCTTATCGCTTGGTGGTATTAATGATAATCACAATGACTCAACAACCCCAACTGGTACAGTGATGTCTCAAAGATTCCGCGCCTACCCACAAAACATAGTAAAAAGTGGTACTACCTATAATGGCACATCATTTAATTATCCAAACTTCGGCTATCTTTCCACAAGATATCTGTGGAGTAATGGAGAAAACTACTATTATAATTATCTAGGTGTATCGGACAATGAGGTGCAAAAGAGAAATGGGCAACTTAAATATTATGCACGTCCAGTTCGCTGCTTAAAGGATATGGGCACTATTACATACAATGGTAATGGCGCAACTGGGTCAGGCACTATGAGTAGTACTCTTCATTCTGATCTAAATAACTCATCTACTACATTATTTGCATCAAATTATTCACGCACTGGGTATGGTTTCGTTGGGTGGTCTCTCACGCAAATTGATCCAGACGCCGCGAATGCTGCAACCCAAATTGCTAACGCCACCATCTATGGCCCGAACGAAACAATCAATGTTGAAGATCTCGGCACGGATGATGCAGTATTATATGCAGTTTGGGTCAAATCTGCTGGCAACCTCCAGAACTGGTCCGGATGTCCGTCGCTCGCGCAGGGAAGCGTCACGGCTCTTAAGGATACTCGCGATAACCAAGTCTATGCCGTAGCTAAGCTCGCCGATGGCAAATGTTGGATGATAGAAAACCTCCGTTTGAATGCAGGAAATTCAACGGACCCAACTAAGTCTCAAGGTTTTGGCGGTGTCTTCGAGGGTCTCGCTAATTCGGAAGGTGGCAGCTGGGACAATAGCATTCTAGCAAACTCAAAGTATACGACAGATAGCACCTCGAATTCGCTGATTGTTATTAAAGGCGATAGACTCGATGAACGCATTCCACGTTACAATAGCTACAATACTACAAACACTGTTTCAACCATGACATCTGGGGATAGTAATGTTTATTCATATGGTAATTATTATAATTACCCTGCTGTAATGGCAAATACAAAGTATATTACTTCCGCCGAAAACGATATGGTGGGCACTTCGATCTGTCCAGCCGGCTGGAAACTTCCTTCCGGAAATGGAACCACTAGTGACTACGGAGCAATGATAGAGGCGGTAACTACAAGTAATCTTAAAAAATTCCCAAATAACTTCATTAACGCTGGTTATTATAATAATTTAATGATATCTGGACGTGGTACGAGTGGTGAGTACGCTACTAATTCACTGAGCTACATCGGCCTGAACTGGGCTACATATCAAGCATATTATATGTCGATGCCGTTTGGTAGTATGCTTGGCGCTGCTGGTCTTGGCAATAATGGTTTAACCGTTCGTTGTGTTATTCCTACAGGCGTTGAGGTTAAACTTGATTCTAATGATGGTACTGATAAAGTTGCAAGAATTTATGCCGAGGCAGGTGCCACAATTACACTTACCTTAGATATGTTTGAAAACGAAGAATACAGTATTTCTTCCTGGAACACAGCAGACGATGGTTCTGGCACTAGCTATACTACCTCATATACTGTTCCATCATCGAATGTTACACTCTATGCCCAGTGGGATGATGCTTATGAAATAAGATATAACGGCAACAACCACACGAGTGGTACTAACATGAATATGTTTACGCATTCAAATGTTAGAAACAATACAGAAATCATGCTTTATGCTAATAATTATGGCCGTACTGGTTACGGCTTCCTGGGCTGGTCTACCACCCAAATTAATCCAGATGCCGCAAATGCAGAAACTCTTATTGCTAACGCTAAAATCTTTGGCCCGAACGAAACCATTACTGTGAATTCCACCACGATGGGTGTAACTGCTCCAGCTACAATCACGCTTTACGCAGTCTGGCTTAAATCTTCAGGCACACTTCAAAGCTGGAATGGCTGTAGAGCTATGTCATCAGCAACTTATTCGAATGGCAATATCACTACAGGCGGCATAATTGCACTCACCGATGAACGCGACAATAATACATATACAGTCGCCAAACTTCCGGATGGTCGTTGTTGGATGATCGAAAACCTTCGTCTCGATCCAAAAACTGCCGATATTACAGAGGATAATACCAATAGTCCAACCAGAACATTCTTAAACAATCGCACCAACACCTATACAGACTGTTCTTCCAACTGTACGAATTCCGCCGGCACAGAAAGAGTTATTTATACAACTAACACCAACTCTACCTATTCAGGTACATATTATAACTGGTACACTGCCACGGGTGGCAATGGAACATATGTGGCATCCGATCCTACGGGAGACATTTGTCCGGCTGGCTGGCATCTGCCAACTAGTGGTACCGTTTCTAGTAGCGAGTATGGCGCGCTCTACACCTCCATTGGCGGCCTCCTAGCAAATTTGGATAGCACTACCGATCCTACAGCGGCAGTCTTTTCTGCTAGATTACGAAAGTACCCGCTGAACATTATCTATTCAGGCTATTATTATCAATCAGACTATATTAATAGATATAGGGAAGAAAGCAATCTCTGGTCTACACATGCCTGGGGTACCACAGGACGTTATGCATACGCTAACCCTGCTGAAGATGAAAATGTACAGTTGACGTATGGTAGAAATACCCTTGCTAGAGTTCGTATGCGTTGTGTTAAAAATCTATCAACGGTTGTTTATGATGGCAATGGTGCGTCAAGTGAAACAACTATGAAGGTTACTCACACTGCAACGCCAAACGCATCTATCAACCTCTACGCTTCCAACTACAAACGCCCAGGCTATGGCTTCCTCGGCTGGTCACTTACTCAAATTGATCCGGATGCATCCGACGCAGCTACTCAAATTGCAAATGCTACCATCTATGGTCCAAATCAAACCATGACGCTCCCATCGGTGCTAGAAGATACCACTGTTCTTTATGCTGTTTGGATTAAATCCGCCGGTGACATGCAAGGCTGGACTGGCTGTTCGTCGCTTTCTTCTGGTGGAGTGACCGCCCTTAAAGATACTCGTGATAATCAAGTCTATGCCGTAGCTAAACTCGCTGATGGTAACTGTTGGATGATTGAAAACCTTCGTTTGAGCAATGACTACGACAACACGGATTGGGGTGATAAAACTAAATCGCAAGGTTTTGGCGGCGTATTTAACGGTCTAGCCACCTCCGAGCTTGTTACAATCACTTCCGCTGCTACGGCAAACTCAATTTATACTGCTGATTCATCATTAAATTCAGAATATGTAATCTATGGCGACAATACACAATATCGCATCCCTCGCTATAATGATTCAAATACCGCAAATACGGTTGAAAGAATGGTGAATTCGTCGGAAAATATCTATTCCTATGGTAACTATTATAATTTTGCCGCAGTTAAAGCGAACACAAACGAAATGGCAAGTGTTACGGAATCTGAAAACTCTGGTACTTCAATCTGTCCGGCTGGTTGGAGAATACCAACCTCATCAAATACAGCGGGTGATAATAAGGAGTTTGAATTATTAAACACTGCCGTCAACTCAGGTTCAATCATAGATTCAACCGGCTTAAGATCTTATCCAAACAACTTCATATTCTCTGGCTATGTATGGACCTCGACAATTTACTCAAAAGGATCAAGAGCATATTATTGGTCCGCATCGGCCGCAAACGGTTCAGGGGCATATCGATTTGGTTTTCAAGATGGTGAACTACAAATCGGCGAATCGGTGTTCAGAAGCGTTGCTGCTCCGGTAAGATGTATCTCGGCAAGTGGCACAGAAATTACGCTGAATTCAAATAATGGTAGTGGCAAAATTGCGAGAATTTATGGCAACGCCAATTCTACAATATCACTGCCTCAAGATACGTTCTTCTATAATGGTCATGCCTTTGCATCATGGAACACCGCAGCAAATGGCACCGGTACAAGCTATACAAACACATATACTATCACTACTTCAACTACGTTATATGCACAGTGGTCAGCAGCATATAATATTATTTATAACGGGAATGGTGCTACAAGCACAACCAATATGAACGCATTTGTGCATTCAGGGGTATCAAATGGTGCCTCAGTTATGCTTTATGCAAATAATTATGCAAAAACAGGTTATGGCTTCCTGGGCTGGTCCACTACTCAAATTGATCCGGACGCAAATGATTTTGCCACCCAACTATCTAACGCAAAAGTATTTGGTCCAAACGAAACTATCATTGCCAATTCTACAACACTTGGTGTAAGCGTGCCTGCAACGGTAACTCTCTATGCAGTTTGGGTAAAATCTGAAGGAAACCTTCAAACATGGGATGGCTGTGGCCGTCTCACTGAAGCAACGTACAGTGACGGTACTATTACTCCAGGCGGGGTCACTGCATTAACAGATGTTAGAGATGGTAATACCTATGCAGTCGCAAAACTACCAGACGGACAATGCTGGATGATAGAAGCACTAAGAATTGATCCAAAAACAGCAAATATTACCGCGGATAACACAGATTACCCAACCGAAAACTTCCTAACTAACAGAACAACAACATATTCCTGGTGTAGCACCGATAACGCGGCATGTACTGAGAGAGTGTTGTATAGAAACCCAAGAATGGTGGAACAATCTGGTAAATATTATAACTGGTATACCGTAACCGCTGGTAATGGTCTTAGAGATTCAGATGATGGTACTGCGGGTAGCCTTTGTCCTGCTGGGTGGCATATCCCGACTGGTGGTACGGGCGGAGAATACGCGAACCTGGGGTACGCTCTTGGTGGAAATAAAGCCAATCATAGTACAACGACTACTCCGACTGGCGCAGTAATGGCATCCAGATATCGCACATACCCAATCAACTTCCTCTACGGTGGAAACACATATAATACAACAAATGATTATAGCTATAGAACATGGGGCTATTATTCCGCATCGACCGGCTGGCATAATTCGAGTAGTACTAGCCAATATTTCCTTGGCATAAGCGATACAGAAGTAAGATACTCATATGGCTCTAGAAAGTATAATGCGTATCTTGCGAGATGTATTAAAGGTGGCGGGAGGATAGAATACAATGGTAACGGCGCCACAAATTCCACCGCTATGGATGAAGCCAAACATACTCAATTAACGGCAAACAGCGAAGTAACTTTGAACCCTTCCAACTACCAGCGTTCTGGTTATGGCTTCCTGGGTTGGTCCCTTACTCAAATCGATCCAGATGCATCCGACGCAGCCACTCAAATCGCCAATGCTACTATTTATGGCCCGAACGAAACTATTAATACTACTGGCTTCCAAGACAGTGAAACTCTCTATGCAGTTTGGATTAAATCAGCAGGGAATCTACAAGGCTGGACCGGTTGTTCCTCACTCTCAACCGGCGGAGTAACCGCCCTTAAAGATACTCGCGATAATCAAGTTTACGCCGTGGCTAAACTTGCGGATGGTAATTGTTGGATGATCGAAAACTTACGTCTTGATGCGGCAAATTCTACTGATTCAACTAAAGCCCAAGGTTTTGGTGGCGTATTCGAAGGGCTTGCGAGCTCAGAACTCACAAGTATTACATCGGATTCAATATTACCAAACTCTAAATACACCACAGACCTTACCTCGAATTCATTAACTATTATTAGAGGCAATAATCCAGCATATCGTATCCCACGCTATAATAATGCAAACACGGCCAGTGCGGTAGCATCAATGACATCAAGGGAAGAGAACGTTTATTCCTACGGAAATTATTATAACTGGCCTGCTGCTACAGCAAATACAAGTGATATTACATCGCGAATTGAAAATTATGGAACATCCTTGTGCCCAGCCGGCTGGAGAATGCCAACGGGCGGTAGCGCTGAAAAAGAATTTGGCTATCTAAACGAAGTGGCTAACTCTGGTTTAACTAATACAGACGCAGGTCTTAGAGCCTATCCAAATAACTTTGTGTTATCTGGCTATATTAATACGAGCATTATTAGTGGACGCGGTACAGGAGCTACTTATTATTGGTCAAATAGTAATAATGATTATAACGGCGGGTATGCATTTAAGCTTAATAACGGGGTAGTTTCAAACCCGTCTGTGTATAAACAAGTTAGTGCCGCAATAAGGTGTATCGTTGCACCAGGGATAGAAATAAAACTAGATGCCAACGATGGCACTGACAGAGTTGCAAGACTATATGGCGCATCTGGCGATACGATTAATCTGCCTTTTGATGAAAGCTTCTACAACGAAAACTACAAAATCTCATCATGGAATACTAGCGCAAATGGTTCTGGCACGGATTATACAACCACATTCACAGTGCCTTCTTCAAATACTACACTCTACGCTCAATGGAATACCGCGGCGTATACCATAGTCTACAATGGTAATGGCGCGAGTAGTACATATAATATGAACACTATTTCACATCCAAACATTGCCGATGGCGATTCTGTTACATTAAGTATTGCCAACTATTCCCGCTTTGGTTACGGCTTCCTTGGGTGGTCTACAACGCAAATCAACCCAGATGCTTCGAACGCATCGACCCTCATTGCCAACGCTAAGATCTTCGGCCCTAACGAAACGATTATAGCCAATTCCACCAATCTTGGAGTCAGCGCACCAGCAACAGTAACTCTATATGCTGTTTGGCTTAAATCTTCAGGATCAATACAAGATTGGACGGCTGCTAGCTGTGAAAGCATGACGGCAGCTACTTATGAAAACGGGGTAATTACGACAGGTAGCATTATCGCGCTCACGGATTCTCGTGATAGTAATACTTATGCAGTTGCAAAACTTGCCGACGGCCAATGTTGGATGATCGAGAACCTCCGCCTTAATCCATCAGGCACAAGTATTACGACGGGTAATACGAACAACCCAACCGCAGAATTTATCTCTAACAGAAATAATACATACGAGTGGTGTAACACAAATGACGAAAGCTGTAATGCGGACCGAGTATTAAGTGAAAGTAGTGTTTTTGGCGCCAATGCTGGTAGATGGTATAACTGGTATACTGCGACTGCTGGTAATGGTCTTCTCGGAACAAACGACGCTACGGCTGGTGACATCTGTCCAATCGGTTGGCACCTTCCAACTGGCGGGAATAATAGTGAATTTGGCGCGTTAATGCAATCGCTTGGTGGTTCAACTTATTACATGTCCTCATCTAGCACGCCAACTGGTGCTGAAATGTCAGAAAGATTAAGAAAGTATCCTTATAACTTTATGTATAGCGGATATAAATCTGGCAGTAATAATTTTTCAGGATATGGTCGCTACAAATCATCAATCGGCTATAGTTATACTAGTGGAGAGACAACATACAATTATAAATATCATTTGTCTATCGGAAGCACATTTGTTGATCCTCGTTCAGGAGAATACCAATATCTAGGAGCATCAGTCAGATGTGTTAAAAATGCGATGATCATTACTTACAACGGCAATGGTGCAGCTACAGGCTCTTCCATGGAAATTACACATAAAGTTAAAAATGGTCAAGAGGTTACTCTTGTAGCATCTAACTACAAACGTACCGGTTACGGCTTCCTTGGTTGGTCCACTACTCAAATTAACCCAGACTCTCCGAACTTCTCTTCGCTGCTTGCTAACGCTACCGTCTATGGTCCGAACGAAACAATCACTATTGAAGATACTGCAGATATGACGTTATATGCAGTATGGATTAAATCAGCTGGCGATATGCAAGGTTGGACCGGTTGTTCTTCTATGTCAATAGGCGATGTAACCGCTAGAAAAGACACCCGTGACAATCAAGTATATGCAATCGCAAAATTAGAAGATGGACAATGTTGGATGATTGAAAATCTCCGTCTAGATAACACATATTCTAATGACTCAACCAAAGCGCAAGGCTTTAGTGGTGTATTTGTGGGGCTTGCAGCTCCTGAGACTACTACACTAACTGATTCAACTATAGCGAACACGCTATATACATCAGATCAAAGTTCACAAACTCTAAATATTGTTACGGGCAACAATATTTCACAGCGCATTCCTCGTTATAATAATCAGAACACATCAAACACAGTATCATCCATGACTGGGACAAACCAAAATATTTATTCTTATGGTAATTATTATAACTTTGCAGCTTCTAGAGCTAGTACAAACTACGATGGTGTAGCTGGTTCTTCAATCTGCCCAGCAGGTTGGCGACTTTCGCCGAGCGACCTGTTTGCTACAATGGAAGGTTTATTGGATAGTTCCAGTGAGACATTCAATATTGATGTGGCTAATAAAATGAAGGAGTATCCAAAGAACTTCATTTATGCAGGCTATTACTATTCATCTACTTATTATGATAGAGGTACCTCTAGCGCTTATTGGATTGATGTACCAAGAACAGCAAGCGAATCCAAATATATGCCAACTATGGTAGTAGAAAGTGAGAAAAGTACATATAATCATCTGCTAAGAACTGCTGGCGCATCGGTGAGGTGTGTTGCGGTTAGTGGCATAGAAGTAAAACTTGAAGCTAACGATGGTAGTAGCCGGGTAATGAGACTTTATGGAGATGCCGGCAGCTCAGTAACCATACCAAGTGAATCCTTTGAACGACCTGGATATGTTATCACATCCTGGAACTCAAATAGTAATGGAAGCGGCACATCCTACGCTACGTCTTATTCAATACCTAGTGGCGCTACCTCTGGAATTACGCTCTATGCCCAATGGTCGCCATCCTATACAATCATATACGATGGCAACGGTGCTACTGGTTCGACTAGCATGGCCGTAAGAAATGAATACGTTACTGAGGACGCTACGACAAACCTATACGCTTCTAACTACTCACGTTCTGGCTATGGCTTCCTCGGCTGGTCCACTACTCAAATTGATCCGGACGCATCAAATGCCTCATCATTAATCGCGGCTACCACCATCTTTGGTCCAAATGAAACCATTACTGCAAATTCAAGTACTCTTGGACAATCTCTAAATGGTTCGCCTAAAACTATTACTCTTTATGCCGTCTGGATTAAATCAGCCGGCAATATGCAGGGGTGGTCCGGCTGTTCATCTATGGCTACCGGTGAAGTAACAGCTAGACGAGATGCACGCGATGGCAATGTTTATGCTATTGCTAAGCTCGCAGACGGCAACTGTTGGATGGTTGAGAACCTCAGGCTCAACAATAACTCGACAAGTCCAAACTGGGGTGATGCAACATTGTCTCAGGGCTTTGGTGGTGTGTTTAATGGTTTGGCCAACTCGGAGACAACTCTAACTACTTCTTCAACTACTGCCAACTCACTATATACGACCGGCAGTGCAACGAACGGGCTAATTTATGTTTATTCAGATGGCAGTGAAAAATATAGCCTTATTCCTCGATACAAGGCGGGCTCATCTAACGCCGATTCAATAATGTATAGCAACGATTCAACGGCATATTCGTATGGCAACTATTATTCGCTCTCGGCCGCCATTGCTAGTACTACGAACTATACTACCGCATCCGGTACCAATGGTATTGAATCTACTGGCACTTCAATCTGTCCAGCCGGCTGGGTTCTACCTACCTACGCAGTATCAAACCAACTTGACACCGCAATTAGAACTGGCACGTATGAAGCAAGCGGTGGAGACTACACGAAGTATCCAAACAACTTTGTCTATTCTGGCGAAATTAATTACAGCTCATTCTATAGGAGAGGTACACAAGGTCGTTATATTATTCAGGGGCTAAATGGCACCAGCATCAGAACGTTGAGTTTTTCGACCACTAATGGCTGGAGTGGGTATTCGTATGCGTTTACAGTGCGTTGTCTGGCAGCTTCCGGCGTACCAATAACCCTAGACGCTAACGATGGTAGTGGCAGAGTTGCACGTATCTACGGCACTGCAGGGTCAACTATTACACTCCCAACTAGAAACTTCTCCCAGTCTGGTCAAGCGATTAGCTCGTGGAATACCAATGCTACAGGTACCGGCACCGATTATACCACCTCATATTCAATCCCGTCCGGATCAACCGGCGTAACCTTATATGCTAAATGGGGAGCAACTTATAACATTGCTTATGACGGTAACAATGCGGATGGTGGCGGCGGAATGAGCATTGTAATTAGAGAAGTATTCCCTGGGACAGAAATAACATTACATGCTCCAAACTTCTCCCGCTCTGGTCATGGCTTCCTTGGTTGGTCCGATACTCAAATCAACCCGAGCGCTTCTGACTTTGCGACTCAACTTGCAAATGCCACTGTATATGGGCCAAACGAAACCATCACAGCTCCAGCTAGAACCGGTGACACATTAGTGCTCTATGCCGTTTGGATTAAGTCTGCTGGCAACATCCAGAATTGGACCGGCTGTTCGTCATTATCTAATGGCGGCGTCACAGCATTAACAGATCTTCGCGATAATCAAGTTTATGCAGTGGCAAAACTTTCTGACGGAAAATGCTGGATGATTGAAAACCTCAGATTAAGTAATAATACTTATAATACAAACTGGGGTGACCCAACCCTATCTCAGGGCTTTGGTGGTGTATTTAATGGCCTAGCAAGTTCAGAAACCACAAACTTTACTAACACTACTATAGGCAATGATTTATATAGTATCGATGGCAACACGTTATATGTCTTGAATTCTGGCGATTACGCCACAAGAACAACCAACTATGCTAGCTACTATATACCTAGATTTAATAATACTAATACTACTTCAACAACTTCGATGTCGTCGAATACTGGTAGTGCTTATGAATATGGCAATTATTATACCGGCTCTGCTGCCTTAGCAAGCACTATGTACCATAATGATTTGTCTGGTTCATATTCTGCTGTTGCATCAGGCACCTCAATCTGCCCAGCAGGCTGGCAGTTACCGACTGGATCTGGTAGCACAAGTGATTATGGTACATTAATATCGGCAGCCAACAATAGTACAATATATCCTTCTTCCTCTGCTGGCCTCAGAAAGTATCCAAATAACTTTGTTTATTCAGGTTATAGATCATACAGTTCACCATATAATCTAGGTGATCGAGCATACTATTGGGCTAGAAACGGTTACCAGAGTTTACAGACTTATATGTATTTCACCAATACAGGATCACCGTACTCCAGCGGGTCAACTAGCTCTTATAACGGGTATTCCGTGCGTTGCGTTGTTGCTTCTGGTGTACCAGTAACCCTTAATGCCAATGATGGCAGTGGTAGAGTTTCACGGGTTTATGGCACCGCAGGGTCGTCAATTACTCTTCCTGCAGAAGAATTCTCTCGTGACGGGTCTAGAGTTATATCATGGAATACTAACGCTGCAGGTACTGGCACTACATATACTACTTCATATAATATCCCATCTGGGTCAACAGGTGAAACACTATACGCCAAATGGGGTCTGTCTTATACTATTGTTTATGATGGCAATGGTGCCACTGGCACAACTACTATGGATATATCGCATCGTAATGTTGTTGAAGGACAAGAGGTTCCATTATACGCTTCTAACTATTCTCGCTCTGGTTATGGCTTCCTCGGCTGGTCATTTACCCAGATAGATCCAGACGCATCAAACGCCACAACGCTTATTACAAACGCTACGATATATGGTCCTAACGAAATAATTACTGCCCCTGCTAGAACTGGATCTACCAAGACACTTTATGCGGTTTGGGTCAAATCTGCCGGCAATATGCAAAACTGGTCTGGGTGTTTGTCATTGCCAAATAATGGCTTTACCGCCTTGACTGATACTAGAGATGGCAATACCTATGCAGTGGCATTACTTGCCGACGGCAAATGTTGGATGGTCGAAAACCTGAGATTAAGTCATACCGCTAGCATTACTACCTCAAATTCTCAAGGCTTTGGTGGGGTATTCTCCGGCCTAGCTACTTCAGAAACAACCTTCTACTCGTCTGCAACTGCAAACTCACTATATTCCACCTCTAATATAACCGGGGATAATCTGGTGTATCGATTCCCACGCTATAATAATTCTAATATTACATCGACAGTTGAATCCATGACCTCTGGCAACCAAAACGTTTACTCCTATGGCAACTACTATTCATGGGCCGCGGCAGTGGCCAACACCACTGACGTGAGTACACTACCTGACTCTGAAGCATTTGGCACATCTATCTGTCCAAAAGGTTGGCACATTGGGAGCGGTGGAACTGAAAGTCAAAAAGAGTACTATAATCTTGGCGCGCTGAATGATCTAGTTGCATATCCAAATAACTTCGTTTACTCTGGGTACCGTTATTCATCGAGTGTATCGTCTCGTGGCTCAGCTGGGTATTACTGGACTCGCACCGCTGCAAATGGCACGCAATCGTACCTACTTAGAGTGAACGATGATGGGCGAAATATGTCACTCTTCTATGCGAAGTATTATGGTATGCCAATTCGCTGTACTGCCGGCTCTTAGTCAAACCTTATGCTATAATATATATAATATATGGGTGGAAAGCTAAAAGAGAAAGTAAAGAAGCGTAAAAAAATCAGGATCAAAACCTGGGTTCTCATCCTGTTGCTCGCTCCATTAATCTTTGCCGACGTCTGGCTTCTTCGCCAGAACCACATTAAAATGACCGAACTTCGCGACGCCGTACTTCAAGCCGATGCCGATGAGGACGACGATAAGCTATCTACCGCGCTCGCTGAGCTAAAAAACTACACCTTTAATAATGTTGTTATTAATGTCGTAGAAGAGAACGGCACCCAAAAAATTACCTTTGGCACCGGCCCATTCTATCTTGAACACCAATATCTAAGAGCCGCCAAAAAAGCCCTTGAAGAAGCCGAGAAAAAAATGACCGGTGATAATAATCCATACGGTAATATTTACGGCGAAGCTGGTCGTATCTGCCGTGCTCGTGCCCTAGAGAACGGCTGGACCTGGGATAACGCCAACTTTATCAACTGTATGCTTACAGAGATCCAAAAATATCCATCCGCAAGCGAAATCCAAGATACCATCATCGCTAGCCTTCCATCCACCGAACTCTATCGCCGAAACTACGCTTCGCCAATCTGGGCACCAAGCCTTGTTGGGTTTACCCTTCTCTTAACAGTTCTTATCATCGTTGTAATTTTTATTCGTTTTCTTATCTGGCTGGTATTACGCTTATCTCTATTATTTGTTTAATATCCCCTAAAAAACCAAAAAATCAACCCCATAAACCCCTTGACATTCCTTCTCTCTAGTCATAAGATAAAATTATACTAACTTAAGGAGGAAAGCTTAAATGGCTTACGAACATACTAATGGCAAGGGAGTAAAGTACTACCTTCATAAATCAGAAGTTACTCTTCGCGGTGGCAAGCCTCAGACTATTTATTTCTTTACCAAGGAAGAAAAAGGTGGCAAGGGTACCCCATGCGACCTCCCAGCAGATCGCAAGGTTTGTGAGAACCCACGCAATGGTTTCTTGACCCTCAAGAAGAAATAATAACGCGAGTTATTTAGGTGCTAAATAGGGAATACCGCTTCAAGCGGTATTCTTTTTGTTTAAAGACATATATAATATATATATGGTAGATTCAAAAGCTTGGGATTGGAAAATAGTAAAAGGTAAACTCGAAAAGTACTGGCTAGAGCCAGCCATCGAATCATACTGGCTAATAGATCGCTGGAAAGGGCAGGGAAAGACCGAATTTCTCGACCTTGGTTGTGGTCTCGGCCGCCATACCATCCAGTTTGCTAAAGCCGGTTTTAATACCTTTGGTTTTGACCTCAGTGAGAACTCGATTGTGCGGACTAAAGAATATGCTGAGGCTGCCGGTGTGGATGTTAAACTAAAAGTAGGCGACATGCTGGAGTTGCCCTACGAAGATAACAGCTTCGACTGTATCTACTGCCGTAACGTAATTTCTCACACTGATACCAAAGGTGTCCGTCAAATCGCCTCCGAACTAAAACGTGTGATGAAGTCTGGCGGCGAATGTTATTTTACTCTTGGTTCTAAAGAGACTTGGGGCTTCAAACAAAACTGGCCTAGTGTCGACGAAAACACCAAAATTCGCGTCGAAGACGGCCCAGAAAACGGTATTCCTCACTTTTATGCCGATTACGATCTAATTGAAGATCTATTTAAAGACTTTGAAATCATTACAGTCTATCAGGTTGAAGACTTCATTAAAAAGAATGGCAAAACCTTGAGCTCTCATCACTATCATGTGTTAATCAAAAAGGCATAAACTATGATCTATTTAAAGAAAGCTAACTTTGAAGACGCGAAAAAGGAATACGAATTAATTCAAAAGATTCCTCTAAATGAAAACGGCTACGAAAATAAAGCCTACGGAGTTTCCTATGATGAATTTATCGAAAAAGTCATCCCAAGGTGGCTAAACTACGAAAAGGGAATCAACCTAGACGAAGGCCACGTCCCAGACACTTGTTATTTCCTTTGGGTAGACGACACTCCAGTAGGGATTTTTAAACTCCGCCACTATCTCAACGATTGGCTAAGAGATAATGCCGGTCATGTTGGCTATGGCGTCGCTAAAGAATACCGTGGCCACGGCTATGCTACCGAGGGGCTTAGACTTATCCTAGAAGAAGCCCGCAAGCTGCCAATTGATACCGACGAATTATATCTATCAGTGTATAAGAGCAACCCCGCCTCTTTAAAAGTCCAACAAAAAAATGGCGCCAAGATTGTGCGCGAAGATGAAACCCATTACTATACCAGAATCCCTTTATAAATAATGGTGGGGGTACTTGGACTCGAACCAAGGACACTGCGTGTATAAGACGCATGCTCTAACCGACTGAGCTATACCCCCAGCTACTCCATTTTACCACATAATGCTATAATAGTAAGCGTGAACGCCTTAAAGACCAAGCTTCGCCAGATTAAATACAACATCAAGCACGGTTTTCTCTCGATTGAAAACATCGTGCTTATTCTTGCTATTATTATGTGTCTTACCTGGACTTATCAATCGATTCAGGCGATGTCAAGAAACTGGGAACTCACCGAACGTCTTAGCGCCGATAAAAAGAATCTCGAACTTTTAAAAATCGAGGTAGAAACTGCCGAACTCGAAAACGAATACTATCGCACAGACGAATACAAAGAGCTCGCCGCTCGGCGTCTCGCCAACAAACAACTTCCCGGCGAGCATATGGTTTATCTTGAACCGAATTCCGAAGCTGCCAAAAACAAGCACCAAGTCGCCACAATTATAAAAGGTGAAAGAAAATACACAAACTTTGAAAAGTGGATGATGTTTCTATTTCCAAATGTCTAAAAAACTTATGCTATAATTAAAGTATGAAAAAGGGTAAGCTTGGGTTCACTTTAATTGAAATTTCTTTCTTTCTAGCAATTACTGGCGCCTTGTTCGTCAGCATCATCGTTGGTACTCAAAATTCAATTTGGCAACAAAAATACAATGACTCGGTGCAAAGTTTCACAAATTTTATTCGTGATGCCTATTCACAAGTGGCCAATCCACAAGGGTCTCAATCAACCGGTGGTGGCCGTAGCGACAAAGCAATTTATGGTAAACTAATCGTCTTTGGTGAAGAATATGATCTAAAAGGTGACAAGATTCCTAGTGGTGAACAGAGAATCTTTATTTATGATGTTATCGGCAATGCCTCAAGCATCGGTACCGGTTCAGTCATTGAAACCTTTAAGGCCTTGAACATCAATGTTGTAGTTGAAAAAGTTGAAGGTGCCACTACCACCAATGTTTCTCCTGCCGGTCTTGCAGATAGTTTTGTCCCAACCTGGTCATCAGTTATTGAAAAAACTAGGGTAACGGCCGGCGCTGATAATAATTTCAAAGGTTCAATTCTTATTGTTCGCCATCCGCGCTCCGGCATTATTAATACACTCGTAGCAGATCGTGTCATCAAAGTAAACGAAGAAGTTAAAAACGCACGCTTAAGCGGTAATTATTCCGCTACCAGAACTTTGCTTACCAGCAAGCTCGACTTCTTTGCGGTTAATCAAGTTGATTTCTGCCTCAATCCTTATGGCATGGGCGAAATGGGTACATTCAGACGTAATATTCGTATTGTCAAAAATGCGCGTAATGCATCCGGCGTTGAAATCATCGACCAAGATGCGCCGGATAATTATTGTAAATAATTTCTCAATAAAACATAATCATTATGATATAATATAAATATGTCTAAGCAGGCTTATCGGGATGGGTTTACATTGGTTGAGCTGACACTAGCCATGCTTTTTATTGGTCTGCTTTCAATCTCAATTGTCCTTATTATTTCTAATACTGTATCCGCTTTCCAGCGAGGTATGAAATTAAGCCGCGTCAATGCTACCGGCACTGACCTTGTAGACGATATGCGCGCCTCAATTCAAAGCTCTTCCGCAAGAGGCCTGATTAATACTTGTTACACTAATGTTTTTGCTTCTGGCGTTCCTTTAGGCCAAGATCAGCGTGACAAATGTGTAAATGATAATGCTAAGAATTATGTAGCTGTTTCTAAAATCGCAAAGATTAAAATCAACGGCGTAGAAGAAGAAGTGCCAATTCTCGGTGCATTTTGTACTGGCTCATATACTTACATCTGGAACAGCGGTTATTTCGAAGCAGAGAACGTTACTTTCAATGAACGCACTAATAAAGAGTGGGCTAAGATTCGTTATCTCGATGGTGGCGACATTAAAGAATATCCAGCCGCTGGCGCTAAGCCATTTCGCCTTCTTCGCATTCAAGACGAAGCACGTGTCTTTTGTTTAGCTGCCGTTGATAATACCGGTAATTCCTATGAACTTCCACGCAACGGCATTAGTAACGTGTTTGACATTAGCACTATTAGTTATGGGTCTCTTCGTGATGACATTGTTGATTTACTCCCGCCAGATAGCGGCAACGATCTAGCGGTTTATGATATCTCAGTTGCGCGTCCAGCCGTTAGCGAAAACGGCGACAACGCATTTTATTCAATTTCGTTTATTCTCGGCACTGTTACCGGTGGTGTAAACATCGTCGCAAACGGCAACGCGTGTGTTGCGCCAAACGATATCATGCCAGGGAATTATAATTATTGCGCGATTAATAAATTTAATTTTGCCGTACAGGTGAATGGAGGATAGATGAAAATAAAGGAAAAATTTAAATCAGGCGCTGCGTCATTTTATATTGTCGCATTCTCAACCTTGATTTTAATCATTATCGCAACTAGCTTTGCTGTCGCTATTGTTGCAGAAGTAACGCGCTCTTCAAACGACGATTTGTCACAATCCGCTTATGATGCCGCTCTTGCTGGTGTTGAAGACGCTAAGCTAACCTTCATGAACTACCAAAACTGTGTTAACTCTGGTGCAAATTATCCAGATTCACTCTCTGGCAATGTAGATGTAACCTGCCAGGACATCGTTTATTGGATGAACCATCCAGACTGTGATATGGTTGGTCACATTCTTGGTCGTACCAAAAGTAGTGAAAGCGGCGAAGTCCTCGTTGAAGAAACTGAAAACTCCTCCAATTCAGGTAGCAACGAGATGGACCAAGCCTATACCTGTGTGACAATTAAAACCAAACTCAACGACTATCGCGCAAGCCTCTCATCAATGAACCCGTACCGCATTGTTAAAGTTGATCTTGATAAAACTAATGCTGCTAATATTAAAGCTGTTAAGATTAACTGGTTCTTAAATGGTGGCACCTTAGCACTTGATTACACGAACTACACTTCGGACCGCGTTGCTTTCCAGCCGCTTAACCTTGTTAACGCTTCAACACCACCAACCATCGCTGTCGAGCTCATCCAGACTGCACAAAACTTCACCATGGCGCAATTAAATGGTTCCACAACGAGTGGTCGTACGGATCGTGCTACGGTATATCTAGTTCCAGTTGGCAGCGTGAATCAGGCAACAGGCACCAAGGCTACATATGTTGGTGCATATAACAGTACGTCTCACGCTAATGAATTGACGGCTGCGCAGGTTGCCGCTACAAATGACCATAAAAAAGACCTTCCATTCACAGTTTACTGCCCAGGCGACACTGTAACCGATGAATATGTCTGTTCTACGACCTTAACCCTCCCAGAACCTATTGGCGGTGCACGTAGCAACGATACCTTCATGTTTGTCATCTCCTTGCCTTATGGCCAACCAGAAACCGACTTTTCACTTGAATTCATCTGTAAAGACGGTGTGACTTGTAACAGCTCTGCAGTTGCAGGCGGCGGTTCAATGGGAGACACTTCAATTGCATCACTAAATGGCGTCCAGGTCCTTATCGACTCTACTGGTCGTGCCAATGACCTCTTCCGTCGCGTAGAAGTACGTTTGGAGCCTGCAGATAACGCCTTTGCCTATCCATTCTACGCTGTTCAAGTTGGCGAAGCATTAGAGAAAGATCTTACTGTCACCAAGGAATGGAACTTCCATCCATAACAATCTGTTAGACTTTACAAAAATTAGAATTTGGTGTATAATAACACCCGTACCTTAAATATCGCGGGGTAGAGCAGCCTGGTAGCTCGTTTGGCTCATAACCAAAAGGTCGTTGGTTCAAATCCAACCCCCGCCACCAAGTTCTAAAAGATTTTTAGAGTAAAAATCGGCCCGGGTTACCCCCCTAACCCAGGTCGATTTTTGTTTTAGAGCGATTCGGATACTTCCTTTATGAGAGAAGCGTAACTATTGGCGATGTGTGGTGTATTATTAATATCATCAATCGTAAGATTACGCTTAATAGCAAGAGAAAATTCAGCAATCATTAAACTGGCATTTGGGGCCACGATTGATGCCCCAAGTATTCTTCTCTTATAATCGACTAACACCTTAATCATTCCGTGGCTCGTACGATCAATTCTACTAATTGTTAGGCCTTTCAGGTCTGTAACGGCCTTTTTATACTTTGCACCAAGCTTCTTCAAACTTGCTTCCGTCTCACCGACTACGGCTACCTCTGGATAGGTGTTAGTGATGCGACAGAAACCACGGTAATCAGGGTAAACCCTGCTTTTATTTAGTAGATTAGTCGCTAGAACCTGTCCTTGGTATTCTGAGCGCTCCGTAGAGGATTCCCCACCAAGCGCATCGCCAATTGCATAAATATTCTTTGCAGACGTCTGAAAAAGTTTATTAACCTTAACGCCATCAGCGTCATATTTAACACCTGCATTTTCTAGGCCAAAATCAAGCACTGGGCGGGATCCGGTCGCAAGAATAATACAATCAATTCTAAGCGACTTCTCGTGTCCACCAGACGACAAGACTGCCTTTTTACTCATCTCGTCGCGCTCTAGCGCCACAACCTTGGTTTTGGTAGCAATTTTTACACCCAGTTTATTCGATAAGTAGTCGGAAATCGTTGCGCTAACTTCCTCATCTTCTTTAGGTAGAATTCTATCTGCAGCTTCAACCATAAACACGGAAGTGCCAAGCTCTGCCAGGTAAGAAGTTATCTCACACCCCGTAGCGCCACCACCAATCACTAAAGCGTATTTTGGCAGTTTTCTAAGTTTAATTGCCGCTTCCGGTGTTAGATAAGACACGCTGTCGACTCCGACAATGTCACCAGTGTTTAGTTTTGCCCCTGTAGCAATAATAAAATTCTCTGAGGTAACCTGTTCTTGGCCTAGTGCAATCGTATGTTGGTCTAGAAAATGCGCATGCCCAAACATCGGAATAATCCCAGCCGAATCGTAAATTTCTGTCGAACCACCGCCAAGCGCAGAGATAATCTGGTTTTGGTGTGCTGTTACAGAAGGGAAATTAAAATGTAGTTCTTGGCCATTGATTTCCGGATAGTTATTTAATCTAGAAAAAGTATGAGAAAAACTAAGATTGGATAGATATGGGATGTCTCGCGTATTGAGATTGTTGCCTCCAAAAGCGTACCCTTCAACAATTGCAATTTTATTCTTGGTCTTTCTAGCTAAAGTTAAAGCAGCAGTGCTTCCCGCAGGACCACTGCCGATAATAACATAATCAAAATTGTATTTTTTCCCCATACTTACCTCTATATTATTTTATCACGGTTTTGATAAACATAAGCGAAATCACTATTGTATTTTTTTAATTCCTTAACCACTAAACGTTCAAGATCAGCTTTCGTAATCACCGTTTTCTTCTTCAGGGCATTTTTTACAGATTTTATGGTTTCATCAATAAAGGACTCAGCTGCCCCAACCGGAATGCCAAGCGCTCTTGCATGAACTCTTAATTCTGTTCTCAAGTCTTTTTCTGTATCTTTATCCATATATCACTCCAAGCCATGCCATTGCGGCAGCAAGCAAAACAAACGATAAACCCATACAAGCCTTAATTAGGTTCTTGCGTTTGATACGGCGCTTTTCAATCTCTGCCAGATTATGATCTAATCTAAAGAGTGTCCTAGTAATAAACAGTGGAATCACCGAAATAACTACAAAGAGAATAATAATTGGAGCTTTTGGCAGCGCGGATGCCTTTAATAAAGCAACTATGCCAGCCATATAAATTGGCAGTGTAAACACTAGTTCAAATGCCCCTACGATAAAACCGAGCACAAACGCGTCAGAACGTGTTTTTACGCTCTTAGCCTTTATGGTTATGCCCTTTGTGATGGAGCGGGGAACATATAATTCCGTAAACCTTCCTTTTCTGTAATAAAAAAGTACGCTAGTAATTGACTCGGCAATAAAAATACCAAAGAGCACCCAGGCAATAATCCTAAACGCCATATCGGACGTTCCGCCCATAAGATTAGATAGCAAGAGATAAACGACTAGCCAAATACCGCCGACAAATACTTCTGCGCCAAGAATAAAATGGAGTGCGAAATTATCCGCCTTTATTGCGGAATTTTTACCGAGAGCATAATGATAAAAAAGGGCCAATGCACCTGACGTTAATTGCATTAATAGTTGAATAAGCGTAACCAGTACCAGAATGACAACAGAGATGATGATGCCCATGCTTACATTATAACATGTAGAGGGTTGCATTTCTAGGAACGTTTTGCTAGCGTGATGAGCATGAAAAATCTTTTATTCATTTTAATCATTCTCTCTGGGCTGATATTAGGTTTTATTCTGCCTTTTCCGCCAGTATTTGCCGAGACTATAGAACCAGAATATCCAGAGATTTTCATCTACGCTATTAATCCTGGCTATACAGTTGATGGCGTTGCTAATACCGGAGAAATCATCGAATTACGTCGTTCCGCCTCCGGTGATCCGATTTCGCTCGCTGGCCTATCCATAGGCTATACTAATTCAAGCGGAGAATCTACTGTGCTGATAGAATTCCCCGAGAACAGTTGGTTGGTCGGCGAGAGCATCCTCCTTCGCTTAGCCAGCTCGCCCGGGAGCGAGCTGGCAGCCGTGAATTACAGAAGCACAAAAACCTTTCGTGGTATTGGTTTTTCCGCTGGGCTAAGTCTAATTCGCGGCGAAGATACTCTGGACTCGGTTTGCTGGACAGGGAAGGGCGATTGCTATCCTGTCTTTAAATCTGCTAGCCCCAAAATCCTTATTCGAGACTCTCCGGATGCTTTCATCCAAGTTGAATCATACGAACCCGAATACGATGAAAAAGCATACTTTGTTGAAGAAGACGAAAAAGAAGAAATACCAAGTCAATGTAAAGGCCTAGTCTTTTCAGAGGTACTAAGCTATTATGAGGAACTACAAAACGAACAATTTATTGAAATATATAATTCTACTTCGGAGCAAATACTACTAGACGGGTGCTTCCTGGGGTATAAAAACAGAACATACCCACTAACTGGCATTATAAAACCAGACAAATACGTCGCAAGATTCTTAACCGATTTTTCTATCACCAAAAATCCGACGAACCAGGGCGTTGTTACTCTTATAGATACTACAGGTGAAATAATCGATAAAATCGAATATCCAAATGGGCAGAAAAAAGCAACTTCCTACGCCCTTATTGGATTTAATAAGGATGGTAGTGGGCTCTGGCGAACAACTTACTTGACCACGCCGGGAGAGCCCAACGTTTATCAAGAGTTTCGCACCTGCGAAGAAGGGAAGGTTATTAACGAAGCTACTGGAAATTGCGTGAAACCCACTGTTGTCACGGAGAAGACTTGCCCTACCGGTCAATTCTTAAACCCACTCACTAATCGTTGCAACAAAATACCAGTTGCAACAACTAAAACCTGCAAAGAAGGCTATGAGTTAAATCCAGACACTGGCAAGTGTAAAAAGATAAAAATAAATGATGGAGCAGATTATAGCCTTGCCACCTCGACTTATGAAGAAGAAACCTCGTTCGTTGCTTTATATGCTGTACTCGGTGTAGTAGCGCTTGGATTAATCTATATCATCTATGAGTTTAGGCAGGAAATTGCGAAGCTTTTTCATAAAGTTTTTCGATAATCTCGTTAAATACGTCTTCGCGTTTCTGGTTACCATTCACCTCAATTAAAAGATCTAAATCTCTATAATGATATAATACGGGGAGCGTTTTCTCGCGGAACTCTTTTAGCCTATTTCGGAACACTTCAATGTTATCATCATCTTTTCGATCGCCCCTATCATTTAATATTTTTGAAGTTTCAAATCTCGCTTCCACGTCAGCTTCGGACACGTTTAACAGGATAACGGCCATTATCTCATGTCCAGCACCTGCTGCTGCGGACATCACAGCATTTTCTTCACCAAACCATCTACCAATCGAAGACAGAATCAAAGGCTGTTTAAACAGTTCTGGCCTCTCAAAATAGGGAAGTACCCAATCATAAAACACATTTGTTGGGATAAGGCTGCCATCGTCCGTATACCCTTTCCTAGTTTCGGCTTCCTTTTGTCTAATAATATCGCCAGATGACAAAAACACTGCATTAAGCGCATCTTTTAGCATCATACCCTGGGTGTCTTTACCGGACATTGGTAGACCAAAGATATTAATTGAGCCATACCCTAACCAGTCTTTTATCTTTTCAATCTTTTCTTCCATATTCTTATCATATCACAAAAAGGCCCTGACTAGGTCAGGGCCAGGAGATTAGCCAAAAATGGCTTCCATTTGAAGTTTTACAGGCAAGGGCAGGGTATCATTGTGCCAAAACCCGTCAATCGGGTCGAAAACACCTACCAGCATATTCTGGCCACGAGCAGTGCGCTTAACGCGTACGTGGACCTTGCCGGCCTTCATTATCCCCATGTAATGAGAGCCCTTGTACTCGATAACCTTCTGTTTGGAATTCTTTGCCATAGCTATAACCTCCTTGTAATGTGCACCGCTACTAGCGGCGGGTTTCCCTAAGCACTATTGCTTGAGGGGGTTTTTCTATTGTAGCACAATACTCAAGATAAGTAAACCCTAGGGAATGAATAGTTCCAAGACCGCATTAGCGGTCTTGACGTACGAGTGCTAATTTTGTATAATGGAACCATGGAAATTACCGAGCGCCAAAAGCAAATTCTATGCCAAATTATAGAGGAATATGCCGAAACTGCATCGCCAGTCGGTAGTGTTACCATGGCAAAGCTTTTTGGTGTTTCTCCAGCAACTGTAAGAGCCGAAATGGCTCGTCTTGAAGCACTTGGCCTTATCGCTCAGCCTCATACCTCAGCCGGCCGCGTTCCAACTGACGCCGGATACCGCTTCTATGTTAATAATCTCGATGGCGCAGGGAACCATACCGCCGAATCTGAATCCGAACGAAATTCTTTGGAGCGTAGCACACATGCTCTCGAGGTTCGCGTGTCATCACAATCTCGTGCTGATGCCGCTATTCGTGGGGCTGTCGATACCCTCGTAGAACTTACCGGTAATCTTGGCCTTGCTACTATTGGTGGCCAACTTTATCTCTCTGGTATTTCTCGTCTATTTACTCAGCCAGAATTTGGTGACACGCGTCGTGTCCAAGCCGTTGCTAAGCTTCTCGACAATCTTGAGCCATGGCTCCGTGAAGCCGCCCCAGGTGAAGCTTTGAACATCTTCATAGGCCAAGAGAACCCAATCGGTAAAAACTCTGAGGTATCTCTTATTATTTCGAAATTCCGCTCCCCATTCTCTGATCGTAGCTATATCGGCGTTCTCGGTCCAACACGCCAAAACTACTCCCGCGTCATGGCCCTTGTCCGTCATGCCGGCCAAATGCTTGAAGAAATTTTATAAAGGAGGAATAAATGCATAAAAAAGAACCGCAAAAACCGGAAGCTATTGAGACGGCAAACGAAATTGAAGCCAGGATTACTGAGCTTACGAACGATCTTCAGCGTACCCGTGCCGACTTCGAAAACTTCCGCAAACAAACCGAGATTCAGAAGGAAAACGAGAAAAAAACCGTAAAACTTGCCACCGTTTATAAAATATTACCGCTCTTAGACGACCTCGATCGTGCTATCTCTACCTATGAGGAGTTAAAACCTCTTGAAAAATCCCTTGAAAAGACTTTAACCGATTTAAAACTGACTAAGATCGATTCTAATGTCGGCACTGAGTTTAACCCAGACCTCCACGACGCCATCATGGCCGAAGGAGACGGTGAGAAGGAAACAATTTCAGAAACTCTTCGTCCGGGCTATTACTACGAAGGCGAGGTGCTTCGCCCGGCAATGGTTAAAGTAAAGAGAGTATCTTGAAAAATCACCTCTAAAGTGGTAAAATATATCAAACAGTAGAAAAGGATTTATATGGCTGAACATAAACTAGCATTAGAAAAACGTGAAATAACTGGAAAGAAACTTAAGGCACTCCGCGAAAAGGGCCTTATTCCTTCAGTTGTTTATGGTGGCAAAGAGCCAGTGCTAGCTTCTTCAGAGTACGTTCCAACCGAAAAAGTACTTGAAAAAGCTGGTTATCACTCTCCAATCGATCTTGATATCGCCGGCAAGAAACAACTTGCTATCGTTAAAGATATCCACCTTGATCCAGTTTCACGCCGCATTATTAATATTGAATTCCAGGCAATCAAGGCTAACGAAGTCGTTGAGGCTACTACCCCAATCACTATTATTAACTTTGAGACCTCAGAAGCTTCCAAGATTTATCATTTCGAGATGAACCAAGCCATGGAAGAAATTGACATCAAGGCTAAGCCTGCCGATCTTCCAAACGAGCTTGTTATCGATGCATCTAACCTTAAAGAAGTTGATGATAAAATCACTATTGCTGATCTCGTCCTCCCAAGTGGCGTTGAGCTTGCCAATAAAGAGCTTGATAAAGAACAGGTTATTGCTTCTCTCTACGACCCAGCCGCTGAAGCTGCTGCTCGTGAGGCTGAAGCTGAAGAAGAACCAGTTGAAGCTGCCGATGTCCCAGCTGACAACGGTACTAAACCAGAAGAATCATCTGAAGAATCTGCTGAATAAAAAAATTAACCCCCGAAAGGGGGTTATTTTTTATAGCACTTTTGTATTTTCTATTAATCTTTCTCTAAACGCCTCGCGTGCCTTATCTGCGTTCTTTATATCACCGTTCCAAGCGTAAAGCGCTGGATCTTGCAAAGCTCTTGCGAACGAGAATGTTACACCCCAAGGGAACGGCCCATTCTTTTTAATCTCTGCCAGATTATTTGTAGCTTGCTCAACTGTCTGGCCACCAGAAAGGAATACCACGCCTGCCAGTTCTTCTGGCACATGGACCTTCAAAACCTCAGCCGTTGCTTTACCAACTTCTTCTGGCGTCGACTGTGCTTCTTGTTGCTTACCAGCTAGCACCATATTTACCTTTAATAGACACGCTTCAAGCTTCACACCAAACTTCTTCAGCTCGCTAAACAGGGAATCAAGGATTCTGCCTGTGACCTCGGCATTCTTTTCAATTGGGTATTTGCCATCATAAACCACCTCTGGCTCCACAATTGGCACTAGCCCTGCCGACTGGCAGTCTTTGGCATACTCAGCTAGGATATGGCAGTTCTCGGTTATTGCATATTCAGTAGGGGTTAAAACATCACCGTTCTCTGATAGTGTTAGGTTAAACGCTGCGCGCCATTTTGCAAATCTTAAGCCCATGCCATAATACTCACGGAGCCTCTCTGGCAAATCATCAAGCCCCTTGGTATAGGTTTCTTCGGAGCCTTCAATCTTCTCGAGCCCCTTATCAACCTTAATGCCTGGGATAATACGCTTAGAGATTAGATAATCCACATTGGTCATGCCATTATCGGCTTTATCACGTGCGGTTTCATCAAAGAGTATTACGCCATTTACATATTTTTCGAGGTCTGGCGTCGTAAAGAAAATATTTCTATAGTCGTGTCTATTCTCAAACGTATCTTCAATATTTAGCTCTGCGAACTTCTTTTTGATTGAACCACCAGATTCGTCGGCTGCCAAAATGCCTTTCTTCTTTGCGACCAGGCTTGCCGCGATTAGTTCCAGACTTTCCTCTGGCATATTGGCGAGATTCTTTAACTCATCTAGGCTAAGCACCGAATCAAGATTAGAATTTTCAACGTTAACTTTTGCCATCTTTAAACTTTCCTCCACTGTATTACCTAACACAAACCCACCAAGCACCGTTGCGGCAATTATCGAATATGCCGAAAGATGTGTTAGTTTATCGATTCTTTCAATCGTGATTGGCTCTGTAATATCGTGATACGAAATCATTTTTTCGGTAATAAAAATAAGATTATCGTGCTCAAGGCCTTCGGCCGATTCCGCAAAAACCAAATCTGCTCGGTGTACTAACTCTCTTACGTAAGGATCGTTATTGTTTTTTACATACAACACAAATTTTGTATCCTTATGTTCCTCTAAATATGATGCAATTCTTTCTGCTGTATCTTGTGATAAATGAGCTGATCTATCAACGAAAACATAATCATATGTTTTTCTTGGAGTATTAAACGCGGACATCGTGTTTTGGGTTGGCGCAAGGTATGAAACGCCATCATCTGAAATTAAAATATATCTTCTGAATGCCGCCTCAGCAGATTTGTCCTCGCCTTCTTTTAATTCAAGATCAGAAGCCGAAATCTTTGCTTCAATCCCCATTTTTTTCAAAACCTCGAGAGAAACTGCGGCTCCGCCTAAACTAGAATGGCGGTTGTAAAAAAAGTGTTCAGATGCATTAAAGCTTACATTTAGCCAAGTAACGTTGTGTTTATCTTTTTCAAAATCCTTCGAACGACTATCAAGATTAAGATAAACGTCCTTTAGGACATTGCCCACGATTAAAATACTCATGCTTTTATTATATCACACCTAGAATACCGCGTAGAGCGAATGCGGTGTCTTCGTGATTGCGGACTGTGATTGTATCAATCCCCATTTGAACAACCGGATAATCATTACCGCCAGGCTGCGTCATGTCGCCAAAGTAAAGTATATCGGACTTTTTAACCTTTAATTCTTCTAGAAGATGTGTCATGCCAAATGTCTTATTCATGCCAGGGGTGATAGCGTTAATTGAGGTTGTCCCGCCAATCTCATAATCAAATTCCGGCGAAAGCTCTTTGCATCTTTTTACAATTTGTTCACGTTTTTTATGATCTGGATCCCAGGCATATTTTTCTTCCGTACCAGCGCTTTGCCCAAGGGCAGAGAACGTTACCTGCGATAAACGGTTTTCAATAATTTCATCGCCTGGTTTCAGCTTATCCTCTTCCCAATAACCAAGCTCCTTTGCTGCCTGCTCGATTGTTTCCGAAATCTTTTTTACTTGTTCTTCAGTCAAAGGATAGCTGTACACCTGCTCCCAGTCATTTTTTTCAACATTAAAACGATAATACTGTGTCCCTTGAGCAACGAATAAATGCAGATGGCTTAGCTGCTCTGGGGTAGGATTCGGTAAACGATTCACGATTTGGATTAAAAACTGATCGAACTTCTGTCCAGAAATTGGACATATCTCAAACTTATCCAAACATTTAGTTAATAATTCTGCAATCTCATCCGTAATTGGTGTTTTTGCAACGTTAAGAGTTTGGTCGATATCAAATGCAAGTACTTTCTTCATGATTTCATTATACCATGATATAATTAAGGCATGAAATCATATATTGTGGGCAACTGGAAGCTGAATTTTACGGTCGGCGAAGCTTCCATCTATCTTCATAAACTTCAAAAACACATTCCAAACTACCGCGATGTCGAAATTGTTGTCGCTCCTGGCGCACTCGCTTTGCAAACATTGTCGCTTCAAATCGACCGTCACAAAATGAAACTTGCCGCTCAAAACGCCTATCATCGTGACTACGGTGCATTTACTGGTGAAATATCTTTTAATCAGCTTCGTGGCATCGCCGATTATTGTATTATCGGCCATTCAGAAAGACGCTATATTTTCCGCGAAGACGATAAGATGGTTCAGAAGAAAGTTGAAGCTGCCATCCGCAATCGTATCACTCCAATTCTTTGCGTGGGCGAAACCGAATCCGAACGTGCCTTTGGTGAAACAGCCGACGTCATTCGCGACCAAGTAATTGGTGGACTCGCTGATGTTTCAAAAGAAGATATTGAAAAAGTAATTATCGCCTACGAACCAGTTTGGGCTATCTCTAGCACAAAATCCGCCAAACTCGCCTCCCCAGACGAAATCGCCGAAGTTGTGAAACTAATCCGCAAAATTTTAAAAGACACCTATGGCGATAAAACTGCTGAAAACGTGCCAATCCTCTTTGGTGGTAGCGTAAACCCATCAAACGCTGGTGCCTATCTCACCGTCCCAGGAGTAAATGGTCTTCTTATCGGTGGCTCTAGCTTGATTCTCACAGAATTTACTGATATAATCGAGGTAGCTAAAAGAGTGAAGTCATGAACAGAAAATACATCGATTTCGTGCCAACGCGCAAAGTAGAAAAAGATGTTGAGCCCAAAAAGGCCAATACTACCAGTGCCAAAAAACAAGACATCGATGAAGTAGAGATTGGCGAAATCTTTGCCGTTCGTGAAAATAAGCCTCGTGCCGGCGTTACAGTTTCAAAACATCCAGTCAAAAAGCCGGTAACCTATGATGGAAAATTTGTTAATAAGGGCGTCGTGAACAAGCGCCCTCTCGGTGATGACAAAGATGTAGCTGCCGCTAAGGCCCGCAAGCTTACAAAGATGCCTATCACGGCTACAAAGCCTACTCCAAAAGTAGCTCCAACCCCATCTCCAGCAGAGAAGAAGGCAGCCGAGACTATGAAGGTACCAAAAGCAAACTTCGTAAATACTGAAAAGGTTGCTAAGCGCCCGCTTTCTAAGAATGTTTATCAGAAGAAAATCGTGGTCCCAGACGAAGAACCATCTGGCCCGGTTACCATCATTAATAAACCAGAAAAAGATTCCCGCGTCGGTCTTATTGTGACGATTATTATTACTATTATTCTCGGTGCTACTGCCGGAACTGTTGCATTCTTACTCCTACCAAAATAAGATGAGCGAAATTCTAAAGAAATACATTATTAAGAATCAAAAAGAGGATGTTTTTCATACCTCTGGCTTTAGTAAGGCTCAAAGTGGTAACAACATGGGTAGCGCTTCTACTGAGACCTTTTCCGCCCGCCAAGCCCTAGAAAGAAATCGCCAACACATTAAAGGCTATCATCATTCGACCTTGATGGGCAGAAATATTGTTGCGGGCTCTCCACATCCAAAAACCTATACGCCAGAAAGACGACCAAACCCTATCCGTCCGCCAAAAAGTCCTGGCATTTAAAGAGAAAAAATGATATAATAAACTGCATGGTGGGATTAGCTCAGATGGTTAGAGCGTCTGATTGTGGTCCAGAAGGTCGTCGGTTCGATCCCGATATCCCACCCCATTAACAAGCGGGTATAGTACAGTGGTTAGTATGCAAGTTTTCCAAACTTGAGATGAGAGTTCGATTCTCTCTACCCGCACCAGATAAAAAAGAAGATAAGAGTTTACTCTTATCTTATTTTTTATCGCCTGTACGGGAAAGCGCGTAGCGCTTACCCGCACCGAAGACTTTCTACTCGCACCCTCCAGCGTTTGCACTCATTTATTTTTCACCTCATTTGTAGTAAAATATATCTTATAAAAGCACATAGAGTTTTAAAATGACTAAAAAAATCATCACAATTATTATCCCTGCTTACAACGAAGAGGAATCATTACCAAAATGCCTTGAACGTGTCACTAAGCTCATAGATAAAGAGAAGGCCTATAATTTTGAAGTTCTTCTTGTTGATGACGGCTCGAAAGATAAGACGGTCGATATTATTAAGAAAAAGCGCGAAGAAGATAAACGTTTCAACTATGTGACTTTCTCTCGTAATTTCGGCAAAGAAATCGCCATCATGGCTGGCATGGACTACGCCAAAGGTGATGCAGTCATTTTTATTGATGCAGACCTTCAAGACCCACCAGAAGTCATCCCAGAACTTATTAAATACTGGGAAGAAGGCTACGACGACGTCTATGCTAAAAGGCGCTCCAGAAAAGGCGAGACCTGGCTAAAAAAATGGACTTCCAAAATGTATTACCGCGTCCTTCAAAGGATGACCAACGTTGAGATTCAAAAAGACACCGGAGATTTCCGTCTCTTAGATCGTAGATGCGTGAACGCACTTAAAAAAATGCGTGAGTCCTCACGCAATTCTAAAAGCATGTTTAGCTGGATTGGCTATAAGAAAAAAGAAGTCTTATATGACCGCGACCCACGTATCGCAGGGAAGACTAAATGGAATTATGTCCGTCTTGTTGATCTTGCGCTTGACGGTATTACCTCATTTAC
Organism: uncultured Candidatus Saccharibacteria bacterium; assembly: GCA_964499905.1. Lineage (GTDB taxonomy): Bacteria > Patescibacteriota > Saccharimonadia > Saccharimonadales > Saccharimonadaceae > Nanosyncoccus. Next base: position 41,466 of record CAZCPT010000002.1, read on the forward strand.
TACATCACCGCTCAAAATCTCCACCTATCTTGCTATCCCAACCTTTATCGTATTTATTATTTACTTTATCTATGCCATCATTAAAGCTATCGTGACTCAAATCCCAGTACAAGCCTATCAAGCAATTATCCTTCTTGTCTTATTCTTTGCCGGCGTCAACATTATGCTATTTGGTATCGTCGGCGAATACCTGGGCCGTATCTTTAAAGAATCCAAAGGCCGTCCACTCTATTTCGTAGACGAATACAACGGTAAAAAAGAGATGAACGACGATAGAGAGGGCAAATAACATGGAAAAAACAAGAGAAGAACTAGAAAAAATCATTAAAGAAGTTTTTGGTATTGATTTTAAAGCAGAATTATCCCCAGCCCCAGAGAATATTGATGCCGATTATTCATCTAATGTACCACTAAAACTGGCTAAAGAGCTCCACAAAGCTCCAATGGACATCGCCGAAGAACTTAAAGCAAAAATGGATGGAGCGACGGTTTCCGCCCCAGGTTTTTTGAATTTTAAGTTAACTGACGATTCATTAAATAAAGCAATTGATGAACTCTCCGAGAACTTTGAAGAAACTGTTTCATCTAACGAATATACTAACCAAACTATTATTTGCGAGTTTTCTGATCCAAACCCATTTAAAGTTCTTCACGTTGGTCACCTCTATACCTCAATTGTAGGCGACTCAATTTCTCGTCTCTTTGAAAACGCCGGCGCCAAGGTTATCCGCGCTAACTTTGGTGGTGATGTTGGTCTACACGTTGCAAAAACCATGTATGTTTTAAGGCAGAAATCCATCGAAGAATTGACCATTGAAGATATTGCGAGATGCTACGTTGAGGGTACGGCTCTTTACGATGATGATGAAGTTGCTCACGAAGAAATTACTAATCTTAATAAAGAGATTTACAAGATTAATAGCAACAATCTTCATGACTCAGACCTCGCCGAGCTATATTGGCGCGGTAGGGAATTATCTTATGATTATTTCAACGATTTTTATGCCAAGATTGGTGTTAAATTCGATAAATACTATCCAGAGTCCACTGTTGCCGCCCTTGGCCTCAAGACCGTTAAAGATCAACTCGCAAGAGGCGTTTACGAAATGAGTGACGGCGCTACTATCTTTAATGGCGAGAAATTTGGCCTACATACCCGCGTCTTTATTAATAAAGAAGGCGTCCCAACTTACGAAGCGAAAGATGTTGGCCTCATCCTTACCAAATGGCAAGATTACCATTTTGATAAGTCAGTAGTGATTACTGGTAGTGAACAGCTCGATTATATGAAAGTTGTTCTAAAATCCATCGAGCAATTTGAGCCTGATTTAGTCGCCAAAACTAATCACTTGATTCACGGTTTGGTAAAACTCCCAGGGAACGTCAAAATGTCCTCTAGGAAAGGTAATTTTCTAAAGGCAGTCGACGTCCTTGATATGATTAAAGACGAACTTAAAACTGAATATAACTCCGAAGACGAAAAGGTCATTCTCGCCGCCACCAAATATGCATTTTTGAAATATAAGATGGGCGGCGACATCGTCTTTGATCCAAAAGAATCCGTTAAAATGACCGGTAATTCTGGTCCGTATCTCCTATATTCCGCCGTTCGTGCTAAGAAAATCCTCCAAAAAAGTCAAATGAGTGGCGAACAAAAAGAAACCACCACTTTGGAGCCAGCCGAGAGAAATCTCATTAAAAAGCTTCTTGAATATAAAACGCTTTTACAAGAGGCTACCGCCGAAATGGCACCACATAAAGTCGCCAACTATCTTTATGAACTCGCCCAAGAATTCTCCCGTTTCTATGAAAACTGCCAAGTCACAGGCTGCGATAAAGAATTAGAGCGCCTAAAGATTGTACGGACCTATCTCCGTGTTATGACACACGGTCTCGATATTCTTGGTATTAATATCCCGGAGGAAATGTAATGAAGAAAGCTAAACTACTCTGGATCGACCTCGAAATGACGGGCCTAGACCCAGAAAAAGATAAGATTTTAGAAGTTGCCGCCATTGCGACAGACATAGAACTAAACGAAATCGCTCGTACCGAAGCTATTATTAAAGTAGACGAGTCACTTATGAAAGAACGTATGGTTGGCGATTTCTGGGTCAAGAACCAGGCCAGTTACGACGCCCTCTTTAAGCAAAACGCTACGGGTCAAGATGTCAAAAAAGTTGAAAAACATCTTCTAGAATTCCTAGACAAAAATTTTGGTGCCGAAATCTATCTTGCCGGTAACTCTATTCATCAAGACCGTAAATTCATCGAAAGGGAAATGCCAGAATTAAATAGTAGGCTTCATTACCGCATGCTTGATGTTTCTGCTTGGAAGATTTACTTTGAGAACGCCTTGAATAAAAAATTTATCAAGCCAGATAATCATCGTGCTCTTGACGACATTAACGGCTCAATCGATGAATTTAAATGGTACTTATCGTTTATTAAAAAGTAGGAATATGGATATTGAAGAAGTCACCGGTATAGGCAAATACGAAGAAAAAAACGAAAAAGAACGTACGCTCTATCTTAAAGATGATAAAGTGTTTTTGGTTGTAAACAAAAATACCATCGAAGTCCGTACCGACGGCGAGCTAAGTAAACTCTTAAAAGAAAAGTATGAATCCGTCATGGAATCACGCTATTTTGGCCGCGGCGGCATTGAAATTGTACTCGCTAATCAACTAACAAAAAGCGAACTAGAAGATCTAGTTCGCTTAAGCTACAATCTTAGTTAATTATTTTTCTTTTTCTTCTTTTTTAGCTTCGCGACGGCGATTTAAGCGGTTCATTGCCTTGACCACAAGGAAGATTACCCATGCAATGATGAGGAATTGAATCACGTTCTGGATAAAGCTACCATAACGAATTACTGCTTCGTCACCTGTGCCAAAGAAGTTTGGAATTGTAATCACAAGCCCAGTGAAATCAACACCACCTGCAATGAGGCCTACAATTGGCATCACAATATCATTCACAAGGGAATTGACAATTGCGGTAAAAGCGCCACCTACGGCAACGCCTACGGCAAGCTCTACCACGGAACCACGATTAATAAATTCGACAAACTCTTTCTTAAAACCAGAACTTTTCTCACGAGCGGCTACTAGTTTTTCCTTTGCTGACTTTTTCTCGGTTTTCTCTGCCATTTGGCTCCTTTCTTATTTTGCTTCTGAGAAATTTTTGAATTGTTCACTGAGATTGTCTAAACTACTATAAGAAGATTTCAAAAAATCCTTATACGACTGATCACTTGCCGAATTATAGATTGTTTGCATCTCCGTTTGAATTAGAGAAATCTCAGTTACCATTTTGGTTGCAAAAATCCGATCCAGCATCCCGTTGATTTTTGCCTTAAATAACTCTTCATGAAGCTCTTGTTGTAAAGCCTCATACTTAGACTTAGTTTTCTTATTTTCGGAGCCACTCTTATATGAGTATTTGCTGGCAATATACTCGGTAAGTTCGCGGTCTGCATTAGAGAGAACGGTGTTTAAGGAAGCACCATTTGCACGAAGACTGGAACTCTTCACATAAGGTTGAAAGTTTGCAATTTCGGCAGTCGTACCATCAAGATGAAGTTTAAGAGAAATAGATAAATCTTTTGCGCTCTTTTTGTTTCCGCCAATCACTGAGCCAAAAATAATTATTCCTATTATCACCACCACCCCAATAAGTAGATACTTTATAATCGGAGACGCTAGTAAGCTTGGTTTCGGTGCTTTTGGCGGGCGAACATTATTAGAGATTTGCGAGAGATACTCTTGTTGGTTCATGCTATAATTATACCATGAACGATGCGAAGGAGGAAATTAAATCTCGGCTTAGCATTGAAGATGTGGTTGGGCGCTATGTAGAGCTGAAACGAGCCGGCCGTAACTTAAAAGGCCATTCACCTTGGGGAGTAGATAAAACTCCAAGTTTCATGGTCTCACCAGAAAAAGGCATTTGGCATGATTTCTCCGCCAATAAAGGTGGCGACATTTTTACGTTCGTCATGGAAGTAGAAGGCATCAGTTTTAAGGATGCTATGGAAAAACTCGCCGCCGAAGCCGGCGTCGACTTATCGAAATATCGTGGTGGTGACCCAAATATTACTAAAAGAAAAGTGCGTGCTAAAGATGCTTTAGAGCTAGCCACACGTTTTTATCAAGCCTGTCTCGCTCGTAATCGTGAAGTCTGCGAATATGTTTTTTATAAACGTAATTTAAACCGCACTACTGTTAAAGAATTTAAAATCGGCTATTCTCCAGCTAGTGGCAAGGCCCTACTCGAGGCCTTAAAAAAACGCGGTTTTACCGACAATGAGCTTCGTGATGCCGGCCTCCTCAATCAATACGGTAAAGATATGTTTAGAGATCGTATGATGATTCCATTCATCGACACCACAGGTAATATCATTGGTTTTACGGCTCGCATCGTTGGCAAAGGCGAACCAAAATATTTAAATACCCAAGACACAATTCTGTTTAACAAGTCTCGTTTTATTTTTGGTCTACATAACGCCAAAGAATCCATCAGAAAAAACGGTTTCGTTGTGATAGTAGAAGGGAATATGGATGTTATTTCGTCGCATCAGGCTGGCGTCGAAGAAGCAGTAGCTACTTCTGGCACTGCTATGACCGAGCAACAGATTAAAGCACTCTCAAATCTTACGTCAGATATTCGCCTCGCCTACGATGGTGACGAAGCCGGTGTCAAAGCTACCGAGCGCGCTATTATGCTAGCTGGCGATCTTGGCATTGATCTGACGGTAATTTCAGATTATCACGGAGCCAAAGACCCAGATGAGCTTATTCAAAAAAACCCTAAGCTGTGGCAACAAGCCGTCGAGGAACGCGTCCCGGCTGTAGACTGGCTTCTAAATAAATATGAGGAAAATCTAAATCTCCGTCTCGCCTCAGATAAGAAAAAGTATTCCGACGTCGCCCTAAAACTTCTTGGCTATATCAAAGATGAAGTTGAGCGCGCAACATATGAAGAGAAAGTCGCTAAAAAACTCGACGTTGACGTTGCTATTCTTCGTAAAAAAGGCACACGCCTTAACGAAAAGCTCGAAGCCGCTGCTTCAAACAAGCACTATAAAAAGCCAAAGACTATCGTCGTTCCAGACCATATAAAAAAGCTCGAAGACAGTCTTCTTGCACTGAAGGTTTTTGGTGGTGTTACTAAAACCAAAATCCCATTTGATGTACCAGAAGACGAAACTAGGCTAGACGAGTTAGAATTAATCTTTTCAAGTGACCACGAAGATCTTCAAGACCCAGATTACGAAAAAGAAGCTGCCGAATTAATGGAACGCTATAATACTGAGTATAAGAAAGAACGCATTAAACTTCTAAACGAAAAACTCTCGACTATTGATGAGGACTCAGAAGAGTACATCAAGATTCTACGAGAGATTACTGACTTGCAAAAATCCTAAGTTTAGTCTATACTGATTTCAATGAATCCAAATAGTGATGATATTTTGAATCCAAGCGATTTAGCGCTTGATTTTGATGAACCTGAATCTTCTGACCTCGAGAGCGAGGAAGAACTTAGCGACGAAGACCTTGCAATTACCGCCGAGAACGTCGATGCTTTTGCTGATGACTCTGTTCGTCTCTATCTTCGTGAGATTGGTAAAATCCCCCTACTTACTCCAGAAGAAGAAGCCGATCTTGCTCAACGCATCGTAAAAGGCGACAAAAAAGCCAAAGACAAGATGGTTGAATCCAACATGCGTCTTGTGGTTTCTATTGCCAAACGTTATGGTGGCCGTGGTCTTGATTTTCTTGATCTTATCCAGGAGGGAAATACCGGCCTTCTTCGCGCTGTTGAAAAATTCGACCCAGAAAAAGGTTTTAAATTCTCGACCTACGCAACTTGGTGGGTACGCCAGGCCATCACCCGTGCCATCGCCGACCAAGCTCGTACTATCCGCATTCCAGTTCACATGGTTGAGACCATCAACAAGGTTCTTCGTACCACTCGTAAACTTACTTCCGAACTAAACCGCGAACCGACTAACGAAGAAATCGCCAAAGAACTCGACATGGAACCAGAAAAAGTAGACTATGTCATGCGCATTAAGCAGGACATTGCTTCTCTTGATGCCTCCGTTGGCCGCGAAGGTGACGACGAAGACTCCGTGCTTGGCGACTTTGTTGAAGACGAAGAGCGTGACTCGCCAGAAGATTCCGCCGCAAACCAAATCTTAAAAGAACAGCTTTCAGAAATTATTGCTACCCTCACCGACAGGGAACAAAAAATCATCCGCCTCCGTTTTGGTATTGGTGGTGGCCGTCCACACACTCTTGAAGAAGTCGGTAATGAATTTGATGTTACTCGCGAGCGCATCCGCCAAATCGAGGCCAAAGCTCTTTCAAAACTTCGCAAGAATAAAGATACGAAAAAATTACACGAATATTTAAAATAGGAGGTATATGAAAAAGTTTATTATTGGTTTGGTAGCATTCTTTATAGGAATTATTACACTTAACATACCAATGATTGCCGTGGCTGCACCTTCTGCGCACAGCCAAACTACCCATCAAACTAATACTGCTATTCTAAAAAAATGTGGTGCAGAAGCAAATGATCCAGAAGGCGGCGGCATCATGTGTCTTCTAAAAGAAGGCCTTAACATTATGACTTACATTGTGGGCGCACTTGGTTTTGCAGCTATCGTTTGGTGTGGTATTTTATATCTCACAGCTGGAGACAACGAAGAACAAGTCAAAAAAGCTAAACGCCGTATCTTTGAAATTGTTGTCGGCGTGGCCCTCTTTATCTTAGCGAATGCCATTGTCCAGTGGCTCACCGGTGATACACCAGACACAAGCGTTCTTCCAACTATCTATGCATTTCTCGGGTAATCAGAATGCGTCGGTTACTAGTTGTTTATAATCCGTATTCTTCAAACTATGTTCGTGTAAAAAACGAAGTTTTGTCTAAATTGCCAGAATTAAATGGCTTTATTATTGGTAAATTTCTTATCGAAAAAGCACCATTTGAAGAAAATGTTGCCCGTCTTATTAAAGTATTACAAGACGGGGATTTAGTTTTATCTGCCGGCGGTGATGCTACCGCTGCTGTATGCGCAAACTCAATTTTAACGTCCGGGAAAGATGCGACTCTTTCTGTGCTTCCTTACGGCAACTTTAATGATCTGGCCAGAACTCTTAGAACTTTTAAACTAGACGATGTCTTAAAAACCGATTTTAAATCTGTCGATTTATACCCACTCGACATTGTTGCTGATGGCAAGCATTGGCGCTACGCCACCTGCTATGTCACTATTGGCATGACTGCCGAAGCCGTTAAACTCTTTGACGATAAAAAGATTCGTAAAAAACTTCAAAAGGGCCATAAGAGCTCTTGGCGCTCTTATATATATCTAGCCAGATGGTATTTTAAAAACCGTCGTAAAAAAGTCTTTATCCCAGAATTTAAAATTAACGGTGTGCTGCAACACAAGAAAACTTCAGACTATGCGGCAGTTAACGGGCGTTCAATGTCTCGTGTCATGAAGGGCGGGGAAGACTATTTGAAGCCAGAGATCTTTCGCAGTGAAACTGACCGCCTCGCCACCAACTTATGGCGACTCACTAAACTGATGACAAAAAGCATTCTTTCCCGTGTTCCAGGGAAGGATACTAAAGGCGACACACTTGAATTCTTAGAACCATCTACCGTCGAGCTTCAAGCCGAAGGCGAATATAAAACCTTCGAAAACGTTAAAAGAATTGAAATTAGGAAAACTAAAAAATGTCTGAAGGTAATTCAAAACTAGAACAAATTATTACTTATATGAAAGCCCACTGGCCTAGCCAGGTAAAACCAGAGTGGCAAGTTGGGATTAATGATTATTCAAGAATACTCCCTATAGTTTTAAAAGATTTAACAAAAGATAAAACCAGAAGTCGTAATCTGGTTCGTATTGCTGGTTTGTCTGGCTCCGGCAAGACGACTCAACTTCTCCCGGCCACCGAGGCTTATTTTGATAGCAAAAATTTGAGCCCTGTGCTTGTAGCAGCCCGCGTTTTTGTTGATTACCACCCTTATCATCAGGAAATCAAAGAGTTTTATGGAGAAGAAAACCTTCGCAAAATGACTGATGAGTTTTCGACTATTATGCTTTTTCTCGCCATTACCGAGATAATCAAAAACGGCTATGACATCATTTTGGATGTAACCTTGCTCGACCCAACTATGGAAGAAATACTCCAGGGGATGCTTAAGGCTGCGAAATATAATCAAATTCTGCTTATGATTGCGATTTCACCAGTAATAACCGAAAAATTCCTAAGCTCCCGCGCCTGGCGCCACACTAAAGAAACCGAAGCGGAATTCATCCGCGCCACTAAGAAATCTCTCGATTATTATGTAGAAAAACACCCAGATACTCATATTATTATCTGGAGTGTTTATGATAAACCACCGGTTTTCGACGGCAAGATCAAAGATTGTCTTGAAACATATGAAAAATACAGTGTATTAGAAACTCTTCCCCAAAAAGACGACGACGAGCGCCGTGAAGCAAAGATTGATTATCTAAAAAACTACGATTAAAGCTCTGGCAGAGTGATTTCTGGGAAATTAGTTCTGATGTGATCGGCGTAACCAGCGTCGATGTTTTTCCAGGCCTCTTTCATGCGGTCAACTTCGGCCGTATCCTTAAACTGTGACAAGAATGCCGATTCGAATTCCTTCGGCACTGGTCTAGAAAGAATTCTTGCTTCATCCATCTGTGGGTTGCCGGTGCCAGCAAAGCAAAAATCAATCACGCCAATTACTTTATCATTTTTATCTAGCAGAATATTCCCAAGGTTAAGATCACCATGTACTAACTTCTTTTGCTCGGTAGCCTTTATATACTCGTGATCGGCATCAATATGTTCAGCATAATGCTCGTAATCAAGCTCCTTCAAAAATTCAGACAACGGATACTTAACTTCCTTTGGCGCACCACGAAGATCGATTCCCGATAACTCCTTAATAAACTTCGCTACATCATAAGCTGCGCCAGTAAGTGCCGTGTGTGATAAGTGATAAATCCTATCACCAAGCGTATAGCCTTCGATTTTTTCGTGTACAGAGTACGGACGACGCTTCTTATCGTAATAAAGTTTCATTTGCGGGGTATAAAAACTAGTTTTACCATCCACAAAATTGCAGACAGTTGCATCCTTCACTATCATTTTTGACCAAAATGGATTCCTAGGGAAACGGAAAAAATACGAGCCTTCATTAGTAGTAACTTCAATTACAATATTCGTCCACCCAGTCAGAATATGCTCTGTCTGTATAATTTTTTTCTCTGGGAAAGTCTCTGCAATAATCTTATCTAACGGGTCTTTGGTAGTAAAAAAACTCACCATATATATATTATATCATGTTATACTTAAGATATGGAAAATGTGAAAATCGTTGCTATCGTTGGTATGAGCGGCAGCGGGAAATCCGTCGCAGTTGATCATCTCACCGATAAAGGCTATCCAAAAGTATATTTTGGCGGCATGATTCTAAAAGAGATGGAAAAACGTGGCATCGAAATAACACCTGAAAACGAAAAAGAATTTCGTGAAAAAATCCGCGAACAAGAAGGTAAAGATTGGGTAGTCAAACAAGTAATTGCCGAGGTTAAAGACTTAATTCATGCCGGGCAAAAACGCATCGTACTTGATGGTGTTTATTCATGGACCGAATATAAGCTTCTTAAACACGAATTCCCAGGTGCAGTTACCTTTATCGCTATAATTACAACGAAGAAGATTCGCTATGAGCGCGTGGCAAAACGTCCTGTGCGTCCGTTTAATACTCAGGAAATCCAGACGCGTGACATCACCGAAATTGAAAATCTTGAAAAGGGTGGCCCAATCGCCGCTGCAGATTATTATGCATTAAATGATGGTTCCATCGAGGATTTGAAGGCCCGTATGGACGAAATACTAAAGGAGATAGAGTTTTGAGTAACCTAGACAATATTTCAAACGTTGCATACAAAAAAGGGAACTGGATGCGTTATTCATTCTGGGGGCTTGCTGCAGCGGCTATTTTTATCTTGTTCTCCATGTTCTTTAATACAATGTTTAGTGATGGCTCAATCTCTGCCGCAGTTCCAGAAGGTTATAACTTCGCTATAACTGACCACTATGCAGAAGGCAGCAATATTCGCACCACATATTATGTATATAAAGACCATATTATTGTAGAAGATGAGAGCGTCTATGATAACGTCGTCAACCGTACACTTTTAATTTATGACAATATTAGCACTAAGAACCTAGTATTAGACGAAGATGATACTACAGAAATCTGTGAACTCGGTGCCTGCTATCAACGTCCAAAGGTATTAGCGGTCATCAAAAAACTAATTTCGCGTAGGGTTGGCCGCGAGTATATAGGATTGTAATATGAAGCGCCTGGTTTTGATCGATGGTAAATCGGTTTTTTACCGTGGATACTACGCAATGGGCGCCCTTAGTCTGTCAGACGGCACACCTACTGGTGGCATTTATGGTTTTGCTGCCATTGCAATGGAAATCGTTAAAAAGATTAATCCAACCAAAGTTGTGGTCGCTTGGGATTCTCACACTTCAGTTGCAAAACGTCGTGCCATCTATCCAGAGTATAAAGCTGGTCGCGTAAAGCCTGGCGAAGACTTCTATGCCCAAATTCCCCTATTGAAAGAGTTAATACATGACCTAGGTTGGGATTTTATTGAACTCGATGAGTATGAAGCGGATGATATTATCGGTACTCTCAGCCAAAAAGCCGATGAGGCTGGTGATTACGAAACCTTCATTATTTCCTCAGATTTAGATATGCTTCAAATTATCGACGATAACACCCATATGTGGCGTATTCTTAAGGGTTTTTCAAATATCGAAAAAATCGATGTTAAAGAATTTGAAGAAAAATATGGTATTAAAAAGAATCAATTTCTTGATCTAAAATCGTTAAAAGGTGACAATTCGGATAATATTCCAGGTGTGCCGGGCATCGGTGAAAAAACCGCTGCAAAACTTCTAAACGATTACGGTACTCTAGATAAAATTTACGAAAACATCGATAGTATCACCGGCTTGACTAAAGATAAACTCATCGCCGGAAAAGATAGCGCCTACATGTCTAAAAAAATCGCCGAAATTATGTTTGACGCCCCGATTAATCTAGATGATGTGCCAGATTTTGAGCTCAACAAAGAAAAAATTATTGCCGGTCTTAAGAAACTCCAATTTAATTCATTAATTCGTAAAGTAGAAAAAGAATCTATCCCCGATAAAAAAGTGACGGCTTTAGAAGAAGTGGCCCCTACAATCGATACTCCAGTTTCAGACAATATAGCTATAGTTGTAGATTCTGCCGATTTGCCAATCATCAGCTACGACATTAAAAGCGATATGCATAATAGCGCAACCCTCGCTGAGAAAATCCTTTCGGGTGCAAAGTTTTGGGATTTATCCCAGGCGGCTTTTCTCATCAATCCGCTTGCTCGTAGCACCGACGAAGAGCGCTCGGCTGACCTTGTTTCCGTCTATCATGAACAAAGTGAAACATTCAAGAAAATGCCAAAACTCTATTGGGTATTTACCGAGCTAGATCTGCCCCTAATCCCAATCCTCTTCAAGATGGAAGAGAAGGGCATGTTGATTGATAAAGAATATTTTAAAAACCTTCAGGATGAATATACCGAAGAAGTTAAGAAGCTTGAAAAAGAAGTCTATGGTCTTGCTGGTAAAGAGTTTAATGTTAATTCGCCGATTCAGCTATCCGAGATATTATTTACTGACCTTGCGCTCCCAACTAAAGGCATCAAAAAGACTTCCCGCGGCTATTCTACCGGTGTTAAAGAACTCGATAAATTAAAAGATTTACATCCAATAATCCCTAAAATTATGGAGTATCGCGAGGCCGCTAAACTCCTTTCGACTTATATCACGCCAATCCCGGATCTCGCCGACGACAAAAACCGTATTCATACCACTTTTACGCAAAACGTCACCGCTACTGGACGTTTATCCAGCATTAATCCGAATCTTCAAAACATTCCAGTCCGTACCGATGAGGGAAAGCGTATTCGCACGGGCTTCATTGCCCCGGAAGGCAAAGTACTAGTATCTGCCGATTATTCTCAGTTCGAGCTTCGCCTCGCCGCAATTCTATCTGGTGATAAGAACCTAATTGATGATTTCAATTCCGGCATCGACATCCACACCAAAACCGCCGCCGAAGCCTTTCACGTCCCGTTTAACGAAGTCACCAAAAGTCAGCGTCGTGCCGCCAAGGTGATTAATTTTGGTATTATTTACGGCATGAGTGTAAAGGGCCTTTCTGACGCCGCCGGTATGCCATTTTACGAAGCAAAGAAATTCATTGATGACTATTTCAAATTGCGCGCTCCAATCAAACAGAAATTAGATGATATCTTAAAGCAGGCAAGAGAACAAGGCTATGTTGAAACCTTCTATGGTCGCCGCCGACCAACTCCGGATGTGAAATCTACTAACTTCATTATCCGTCAAGCCGCTGAGCGCGCCGCTGCTAATATGCCGATCCAGGGCACCGAAGCTGATCTTATGAAACGCGCCATGTTAAACGTAGATAAAGCTTTGCCGGAAGGCGCCGAACTTATCATGCAAGTTCACGATTCATTAATCGTCGAATGCGACGAAAGCCTTGCAAATGACGTTGCTGTAATTATGAAGCGCGAAATGGAATCCGTCGCGCCAGAACTTGCCATCAAACTTGCTGTAGAGGTCACAATTGGTCGCAATTGGGGCGAGCTTTAATTGTGGAAAAATTCCATATTTAGTGTTAAAAAGTCCTTGACAACCGCTATATATAGCGTTTATAATGAATTCCAGGTAATGCTTATAACAAATACTAAGTCCCCTGGACAGAAAGAAAACCAATGAAGAAAATCATCTATAAGAATCCGAATGACGCTTGCACTTTCGATATCAAGCGCTTCGTGAAGTCGCTCGAAAGGTATGCCAAGGTTTCCGAAAAAGAAGTTGAAGCCGCATTAGAAGACTATGAGCAATACGAAACTATGCACGTTTCTTGCCTCGTAGAGGTCGGCATGAAACTTATCGCCGAGAAAAAAGGCGAGAAGGCGGCTAAAGAGTATTTCAATGAATATGCCGAATACTTTGATGAGGGTAAATTTGAACGCCTTCGCCGCATCACTGGCTATCTAGTGGGCACTCTCGATCGTTGGAATGACGCTAAAAAGGCCGAAGAATCAGCTCGCGTAAAGCACTCTGTTAACTCTGCCATCGATGATGCCGAGCGCCTAGCCGCCCTCGAGACTCAAGCTATGGAGCAGAACATCGCCTACGCTCACTGAGGTGTGATATAATACGGGTATGCCAGAGCTACCCGAGGTTGAGACAATTAAACGTGGTCTAAGTAAGTTTATAATGAACAAAAAACTTACTCGGACCACTATTTTGTGCGACAAATCATTCATTGGTACCCCTGTTACGGGCGTTGTTAAAAATATTCGCCGTTTTGGCAAAGCTCTCATCATCGATCTAGATAACGGTAAATCTCTCATGATTCACCTTCGCATGACCGGTCAATTAATCTACGATGGTAAAGAACGTTATGCTGCTGGCCACCCAAGCGATAATTTTACCGACAAGCTTCCCAATAAACAGACACGCGTTATTTTAGAATTTGATTCCGGCCCTCTATATTTTAATGATCAGCGTAAATTCGGTTTTATTAAAGTAGTTGATACAGATAAAGTTGAAAAGGATGATTTTATCAAAAAACTCGCCAAAGAGCCCTGGACTATGTCGCCCGAAGAGTTTTATGATAAACTGCAAAAACACAAGAATTCTCTCATTAAAGCTACTATTTTAGACCAGACCATCATCTGTGGCCTTGGTAATATTTACGCTGACGAAGCCCTGTTTGCTTCAAAAATTCACCCAGAAAGAAGATGCTCCACCATTACAAAAGACGAAGCGAGGCTCCTCCTTGAATCCGCAAGAAACGTAATGGACAAGTCTATCGAGTCTGGCGGCTCTACGATGGCCACCTACGTTAAGGCCGACGGTACTAAAGGCGACTATCTCGAAAAATTTGCCCAGGTCTTTCGCCACGAAGGCAAGCCTTGTGTAAGATGTGGCGAAAAGATTATTAAGATTCGCGTAGCTGGTCGAGGTACCCACGTCTGCCCTAACTGTCAAAGGAAGAAAAATGATTAAGATTTTCTATGGTGATGACCGTGTTAAAGCTAATGCCGAAATAAAAAAGCTTCTCGGTGAGGATTACGAAATTATAGATGGCCAAGATTTAGAACTTGGCGATTTGCCAAATATTTTCATGGGCGTTTCACTTTTTGCTGACAAAAGAAACATCCTCATTCGTGATTTTTCAGCAAATAAAGCCGCCTTTGAACAATTAGAAAACTACCTAAATACCCCTCATAATATTATTCTTCTTGAATCTAAGCTGGATAAACGCTCAAATACTTTTAAAGCGCTAAAAGATAAAATTGAAATTAGAGAATTTACTCTCCCAGAAGACCCAAACTTTAAACTTGTTTTTGATATTTATAAAACCGCTAAAAAAGATGGTAAAAGATCCATTGAAATGCTCGAAAGAATCAAAGAAAAAGAAGACCCAGTGATGTTTTCTGGTTTACTATTTTCGCAGGCCATCAAAGATTTTTCCTTTAAGCAGGGAATCAAAGAAAAAAGAGTTCTCAAAGAACTCGCAAAACTAGATCTAGATATGAAATCAGCCAAGGTTGAACCTTGGCTGCTTATCGAATCGTTTTTACTTAGGCTTTCTTCGCTAACTTAACGCCAGCTTTTTTAGCAAACTCGTGGAGGTTGGCTTTGCGACGTGAAGCAGTGTTCTTCTTAAGAAGGTTCTTTTTAACTGCCTTGTCATACTCAGATTGGGCAGCAGCCAAAGTCTTGGCGCTTGGCTTGGTTTTAAAAGCTTTAACAGCGGCCTTGATATCCTTCTTAATCTCTACGTTGTGTTCCGTACGCTTGTCAGCTTGACGAGCGGCCTTTTTGGCAGATTTAATAATCGGCATTTTTTTCCTATAAAAATTAAAAATTATTACTTTTAGACATTATAACTCTTTTATCCCTAAAAGTAAAGAGTAGAAAATTTGACAAAACCATTAAAAAGCTTGCACTTCCTTTCAGCTTATGGTAATATGATGGTTAGAAAGGTAAGAATGCCTGATCAGGATAACACAAAAACACAGCCGGTAGACTCGCCAACCCCTGCAAAAAACTCAGGGGATGATAATCCGACTCCTATCATCCCGGACGATGCTATTTCTGATGCCGACGCTTCTGCTGGCAAAGATGCGCCAAAAGAAGAAGCGCCAGATAACACCGAAATAATGTCATCTGTTGCATCGAAAATTGGTGAATCACACAATATTCTTGTGGCACTTTCTTCTGATCCGTCCATCGATGAGCTATCTGCCGCCATCGGCCTTTCCTTATTCCTTGATCGTATTGGCAAACGTGTTACTGCTATCTATTCTGGCAGCACACCGAACGTTCTAAAGTTCTTAAAACCGGAAGAAACTTTTGAAACATCTGCCGACATTCTACAAGATTTTGTTATTGCTTTAAATAAGGAAAAAGCAGACCACCTTCGCTATAAGCTCGATGGTGACTATGTTAAGATTTTTATTACCCCTTATCGCTCCCGCATTACTGCTGATGACCTTGAATTCTCATATGGCGACTTTAACGTTGACCTCGTTCTTGCTCTCGACGTAGCAAACGGCGTCGACCTCGATGATGCACTTCGTGAGCACGGTCGTATTATGCATGACGCCGTAGTGGTCAACGTCACTACCGGCAAGCCAGGTAAACTTGGCGAAATTGAATGGAGCGATAAAACTGCTAGCTCCGTATCCGAAATGCTCGCCGAACTTCTCTACGGTATTAACAAAGAAGGTCTTCAAAAAGAAGAAGCAACCGCCTTCCTCACTGGTATCGTTGCTTCTACCAACCGTTTTGCCACTGCTAGCACCACTTCCCGCACGATGAAACTCTCGGCCCGCCTCATTGATTCTGGTGCTAACCAACAACTTGTTTCTAAAAACATCACCTCTGATATCGACAACGAAATGTTCTTTGGTGGAGCCTTCGAGAATTCCGATCGCGATAAAACCAAACTTGACATTGAACACGGTAACGAAGAAGGTGTTGATGAAACTATTGAAATTGACGCCTCCATCAATGATAAAGAATCCACCTTACTTAATGATTTGAAAGCCGCTGAAGCTAGCTTATCAGGCGCAGCCGCCGAAGTTACACCGGATGATAGCAACAAACCAGTCCGTATTGATGATAGTGAGGCAAAAGAAGAAAAAACCGAAGCAAAAGAAGGAGCTGAGTCAGCCGAAGCTCCAGAAGTTCCAGAAGCTCCAGAAATAGTTGCAGAAGAAAGAACTCCAGCCGAAGAAGAGCCTGAAGAAACCGGTACAGGATATGTTGCAAATAATTCCGCCGTTCCTGAACATGAACAAAGCGTTGAGGAACAATCCGCTGCCAACAATTTTGAAGCCGCAGTAAAACCAGAAAAAGTCATCGCTCCACCAACCGATTTTGCTCCAGAAACCTTAGGGGAGGGAACAAATAAGTATGGTCGTATGCTTGAAGATGCTCTTGCCGAAGCCCAGGCCGAACTATCTGCTCCAGGCGCAATCATTGCTAGTCCGTCCGAAATGCCAAATCCAGCCGCTGCTGCAGCCCCATTTGCAGCTGCACGCCCAGAAATCAATGGTGTCCCAGACATTAATTATATGCCTTTACCAGGCGACGAGGTTTTGCCTCCACCTCCAACCCCTCCGATTAGCATGGATGGTGCTCCAGCACCAGCCGCCCTTGGCCCACAACCGGCTATGCAGGATCAGATTTACGGTGCTCAGGCTGCTAATCCTGGTGCCTTCCAGATACCAGGTGTCTAATTCTTGCTTTTTAGTGAAAAGTGCGTTATAATAAAAAGAGTGGAATCGTAGCTCAGTTGGTTAGAGCGCTGCCCTGTCACGGCAGAGGTCGCGAGTTCGAGTCTCGTCGGTTCCGCCATTTTTTGTTTCTAAAATATGGTACAATATAACCATAAATGTCATATAAAAAGTTAGTTTTAGGTGTAATATTGTTGCTACCTGCTATATTTATGCAGGGTGCATACGCAGAGTCCACTACTACGGATAATATTTCCGTTAATATACCGGTTTCTTGCTCTATGACCAGTACTATCGGGAGTGCCCATACCGCCGTTGTGGAACTTGGTACATATGAAGATGAAATAGGCGAAACTACTTTTAGTGTCTTTTGTAATGACGCTGGTGGGTTTGCTGTTTATGCGGTAGGGTATAGCGATAATACATATGGGAACACTGTGATGAAGCCATCTGTACTAGATGCCTCAAATGGTATAGTTACTGGAACGGCAATTTCCGGAAACACATCTAACTGGGCAATGAAATTAACCGCTGTTTCTGGGACTTACGCCCCTACATTAGCAACAGGTTTTAATAATTATCATGCAATACCAAATGAATACACAAAAGTTGTTTCATTTGCAGCCAATACAGATTCCGTATCAGGGTCATCATTCAAATCTACTTACGCTGCATATGTATCTCAAGCGCAAGCCGCTGATACGTATACGGGAAAAGTAAAATATACTATAGTTCATCCAAGTACTCCAGCCACACCAGAAAATCTAAGTGTTATGCAAAATTTTTCACCATCTGAATGCACTTCTACTCCAACTAGAGTAGTTGATAACCGTGAT
>CAZCPT010000003.1:0-53477 GCA_964499905.1 uncultured Candidatus Saccharibacteria bacterium
GTGTCAAAACTTTATTAAAGTCTGCCATAATATCTCCTTAGTTATAGGAAATATTATAACATAAATTAAAGCTATTATTATTTTTTGACTGTGTCTATATCGACTGCACCGCCAGCCGCCCTCATGCCGACAATACTGTCTTTAACTTCGTTGGTAGTCAAACCTTCATACTGATCTGGGGTTAAATCAAAAACCACATATCTACTTAGTTGCCTCTTTTTCGATGCCCAAGGCTTATCACTCATATCAATTTTCTTATTCGCATACTTTGCATCACTTCTACTGTCATACGCAAAATAAATACGGACATTGTTAATTTTGTCCCCACTGTAATAATACACAATATGGGTCAAATCCGGTTCATATTCGCCTTCTTCAAATGATGCGACGTCTTTGTTCATGGTAAGAACAAGTTTATGTTTATCTGATACAAAATATGAATCACCAAGATTATTCATTGCCTGAAGACTTACGCCAACAGCCACCATGATAATAATCATGAGAACCACAATGCCGATAATCATACCGACAGCGAAATCTTCACGAAACTCAATCTTGCGTTTTGATAATACGCTCATGCTTTTATTTTAGCACACTTTTATTGTTTTACTACAATTCTTGCAAATTTTATAATACTCGGTAAATATTGTTCATAACCTTTAATTTTTGCAACCGTACTTAATTTATTGGTTACGATGAGCCTTAGCATCTTAATCTCATTTGCGCCGTAATCGCCGTTCTCTTTTTCACAAAATGCCGACTCTACGGTGTCGAAAACATATTTCTTTTCCGCAGAAAGCTTTTCACCATCTACGCTACGATATAGATTTATATCTTCACCGGATTCCTTCACCATGTTGATTAAAAACCAACTTTCTATCAGTGTAGTATCAACACCACTATTTAAAGCCGATAAACATTCATCCGTAATTTCAAAAAACTTTAAAGAGCCAGAATGTTCCGACGCTGCGCTAATCTTTTTTAGAATAAATGCGGCAAGTTCAGTTCTACTATAATCCTTCAAGATTTTATCAAAAAATTTGATCATCTTTGCACTTGTTACGGTACCCATATCGCCTTTACCAACATGTATAACTAACTCAACCAAAGAAAACATTTCAACACCACCAGCGAGTTTTGATTTTTCCTTTCTTACCCCCTTCGCAATAGCAGACATTTTGCCGCTTGGTGTAATTAGATTTAAAATTCGGTCCGCTTCACCATAATTCGTGCGCTTCAGTACATACGCCAAAGTTTTTATATCACTTTGCATAGGCTTTCACACACCTTTCAATATCACTAGGCATCATCTCTTCTTTTTCAAGAATATCCTTAACACCGTAAACCGACAAATCTTTTTCGCTAAGGTCAAGAGACGTCACAATAACAATCGGAATCTTTGCCGTATCATCATAAGAAATCAACTCATTTAAGAAGGTGAAACCGTCTGGGCCATCTAATAAAATATCTAAAAAAATCATTTCTGGTAAATTCCCAGCCGAAATCTCGTTCATCGCTTCAATTGCGTTAGAAAAAATTTTTACCTCGCCGTTTATAGCTCCGGCAATACATTCTGCCATGATTTCATCGTCATCAATTACAAAAATCATCTTTACTCCTAAAACAAACTCGCCTGCCGAGATTTTGGTAAATCAACATAAAAGCTCGTCCCATCATGATGCCTGACCGCACCAATTTCGGCATTCATATAACGCGAGAATTTCGATGCAATATATAATCCTAAACCAGACGACCCTGGTCGCATTGCAATTGAAGTTGGCTTTTCAACGAATCCTCTTCTTATTTCACGCCAAACATCAATTGGAAGTGCTGGGCCATAATCTCTTACCGAAACTCTTACCGTATCATTTTTATCGCAAACTAAAAGTTCCGAACGAGTCTCATCTCCAGAATAATGCATTGCATTTAATAAAAAGTTATAAATAACACCCCTAAGCAGCTCCCGGTTTGCTACAACTAACTGCGAACGATTCGAGTATTTAATATATAAATCTCTATTATTAAATCTAAATAAGTGAGTCAGTTCCCTAATTACATCATCACAAACTGGTCGCACTGCCACCGGCTCCATCGTAAAGAGTCCATCTTCAAGACGGCGAACCTTGGCAAGATCGTTTACTTGCTTTATTGCGCGTTCAGAAACACTCACCATCTCGCTTCTAATACGTTCGTCTTTTGCACCCACTCCGTCAAACGATAGTGCTAGCTGGCGTAAAACAGCAAGCGGAGCTTTTAGCTCATGTGCCGCTATCAAAATACCGTCTACCTCCGCGTCCATATCTTAAATTATAACACACTAGGCGTTGAAGGTAATTGAATCAAGAATTTTATTGTAATCAGCTTCAAAATAAATCGAATCAGTCTGGACAATTGCTGTTTTATCGCGAATCTTAAAGATTACCACATAGCCAGAGAATTCAGTGTTTGGCAAAGTTCCAGTATATTTATTAGCAGTAACACCACATTCAAGTGTGATAGATTCAACCGAAAGATTTGCATCTTTCTTGTCCATTGCCTTCTGATACTCAGCCACAATCGACTCAAATGATTTGTCGCGAATCTTTACTCTCAGTGCATAAAGTGAGTTCTTACTATTTACCGACTCAACTTCGCTCGGATTTAAATATGCCTCAAAATCACCAGACTTCAAATTATCGCTAGCAATATATACGCTCCAAGTCTTTGGATACTTAAACGTTAGTTCACCATAATCTACTGGACCAGCAAAAGTCTTATATGGATATTTTTCACGTTCGTTAAATTCCTTTTCGTCTGCCAGTTTTTGATCATCTACAGCTTCAGTAACAGCAGTCTGAATCTGACCATCAATGTCTTCTTTAACTTCATTATATTGAGTTAAAATCCAAATAAATAAACAAATAAAAGCAACAGTAGTAAGACTAAGAATTACGATTGCAATTGTTTTAATTAAACTATAAGGATCTCCATATTTTGAACCGGCATCCGGTGGAAGTATCGGCTGCGGTGGCGGCGTCACTGGAGACATAATTGGTGATTGCATTACAGGTGCATTTTGTTGCACAGGTGGCATCATTTGATTATCCATAAGTTTATTATACCATTATTTACTAAAATCTTCACTTAAAACTTCGATTTCGTTTTTAAGTTCATTTAAATCATTTTTTATATCTTTAGCAAGTGCAATTGCTTCCTTATATTTTTCAGCAGACTCTTCTAGTTTAAAATCATCAGAATAGAACCAACTCGTTTTTTTATCGAGTTCTTCCATCTTCTTATTTAGTGACATTTTTTCGCTCATGTATCTCCTTTACCTCAGCCATTATCTCTTTATCAAATGTTGTAATATTCACAACACTACCCGGAGAAACTTTCCCAGATAAAATTGCATAACCCTGCTTCAATACTTTTTCTGGATTCAAAGCTTCTAATATGTTAACTTTTTGCAATAAAAGATGACCATAAAAATCTATCTTCTGTTTAATAGTTTTTCTAATATTTTCAAACGGTTTATCAATCTTGTCGAGCACATCATTAATTCTGTTGTAAATTATCGATTCCACCTGTGAAATCGAAATCTCGACATTAATCTTTATTGATTCACGGTCTGGTGTTAACATCTCCGCTGCATTGGATGGAGTAGACGCCCTTACGTCCGCAGCAAGATCAGCCAAACTCTCATCAACCTCGTGTCCGATGCCGGTGATTACTGGGATTTTTGATGCTGCAATTGTACGAACTAGCTCTTCATCATTAAAACAGGATAAATCATCCGCCGAACCACCGCCGCGTAAAATCGCAATTACTTGTACTTCTGAACGTTCGTTAAAATACTTTAGCGCTCGAATGATTTGATCCGGTGCATCCATTCCCTGTACTTGTGTGTGAGCAACTTGCACGTGAATTCCACCCCATCTCGCGTTTAAAATCTTTACAAAATCCGCATAGCCAGCTGCTCCAGTACTTGAAATGACGCCAAGCTTCGTCAAATCCTTTGGTAGCTCACGTTTCTTTTCTGGCGCAAACAGACCCTCACCTTCTAGTTTCTTTTTGAGTAGTTCGAAGGCTTTTTTGATACTACCATCCCCCACCGGTTTTATCGCTGAAACCGTAAATGAAAACTTCCCCCACTTCGTAATCTTCGGCACGCCTCTCACTACAATTTTCATGCCATCTTCAAGTGGCACACGTAACTGGTATATAGACATAAAACAAGAAATACTCGATTCCTCGTCTTTTAAATCAAAGAATACCCATTTACCCTGATTAACCTTGTAACTCGCCACTTCACCAACTAAAAGCGTACCCTCGTAGGCATATTCCAAAGTCTGATTCATTGCAGCAATAAGAGTAGTCGGAGTAAACCTCGGCGCTTCACCTGGAATTGGGATATCGGCTTTAGCTGTGTGCCCGATTATCGTTGTCATTTGCTTCTTTTCCTCTAATCACCTTGTAATAAGGTATTGTACCAGTAATGATGGTCAGAATCAATGTAAGCACCCTTGTCATTACCGTTACAATTGTAGCCGTTGGGAAATCTACACCTAGCGCAATCATCACGCCGGCCATACCAAGTTCGTAAAGTCCGTATGGCACAATTCCATCAAATACTGAACCGATTGCTTCACCCACCAAAATATATGGCAGTAGCTCAAATCGCCCAAGTGAAATTGCCACAATCCAGTATGTTGCAACCTCAAAGAAACTATACACAAAACCCCAATGAAGCGGCAGTTTAAGAAGTTTTTTATTGGCTTTTGCAATCATTACGCTTTCATGAATATCGTCAAAATAATGACTAATCTTTTCTTCGCGGATGATTCTCTTTTTTCGTCCGAAAGTCAAAATTTTTACTAACGCGTTAATAAACCTAGTGGCTTTTAAAGTAAAAAATTCTATACGTTTTTTACTACTCGCGATAAAAACGATTAATGACAAACCAAGAAAAACGCCAAAATTCATAATGAGAGATACCGGAATCACCCACATGGCCGGACCCGGAATAAGATTTAAAGATAATAATATAACAATCGCAATCAGTGCCTGAAAATAATTAATCACCGTAGTTACGGCATAACGAAATACGTATAAGAATCCAGATTGTCCAGCCGTCACATTAAACGGACGCAGCCTATAAGTAAGATAAGCAAGACCACCAAGCCCACCGGCCGGCACCGCGTGATTTACAAAATTTAGTTCGGTAGAAATCGTCAATATTTCTTTCTTCGAAAACTTTTTTACCTCTTTATTATAGCGAAGATAAGAGAAAAAGATCTGCCCACAGGCAAAATACATAAAAAGTTGCTCTGGTATTAAAAGCAGCAGCACCAAAACATTTGTTTCACCTAAATGATGAAAGGTGTCAACCATGTCTGGCCAATTTTGGTACACTACGTAGCCTACCAAAATCAACGTCAAAACAGATAAAACGGTCCGAAAAGAAAACACGAAACGTTGTTTTTTAGCCATAAGAACATTATAGCACAAAAAATAGCCCCTCTCGGGGCTATTTTAATTAGCGGACTTCAACACGAACTCTAGGTAATGATTTACCAGAGAAGTGGGTTTTCTTGGTCTTTACAAATACTACTACGCCATCTTTTGCAGCATGGATAGTAAAATTGCGTGACATATAAGTACCTGGGCCTGCAAGCTTTGTAGCACCAGTTTGGCGAACTAAAACTTCACCATTCTTAACTTTTTGGCCACCAAAGCGCTTAACGCCGAGGCGCTGGCCAGCATTATTATGGACGTTTTTGGCGGTACCGCCAGCTTTTACGTGTGACATTTAATCTTTCCTTAATATTATTATATCTCTCGCGACAATCTGATCTTCTCGATGATAAAGAAGCCCCTCGCGCGATTTATTGTAAACATTATACCCCATATCTTTAATTTCGTCAAGAATTTCTAACCTTGAATATTTTCCGTCTTCTCTTAACCAAGCCGGAACAGCTATTACTACTGGCGTACCGGGTTTGATCTGTGAAATAAGGTTCTTTAAAAAGCCAATTACTATCGCTTTACATTCTTGTTTTTCGGTTTTTAGTTTAATATCTACAGGAATAGTCGACATCGGTTTACCCAAATATCCTTCACAAGCCACCGCATCGATAGCACCCTTCCACGCGTAATTTGTAGCGTCACCTTCTTCGACTTCGTAATCTTTAAAATCAAAGTGTTTCATATTTTTATCAGAGTATTCAATCATTCGCTCATTGATGTCCGTACCGTAGGCTTTATACCCCATGAGGAGTGCTTCTTGTAAAACCACGCCGGTACCACAAAACGGATCAAGAATCCTTGAACCCTTAGGTAAATCACCACAGAGGTTTATTAAAACCTGGGCGAGCTTCGGCGGAAGCATCCCAACCTTAGCATCCCTAGCCGGACGAGCCTGATCGCGCCTCGAATAAGCATCGATGTCTTGTACACCAATCACACGATACCAGTCATCATCTACCTTAATTAATTCAAACTTACGATCATTAAAACCAGCTAGCCCGTTATGAAGCGAGGTCGCAGTACTAAGTGCAGCATCTTTATTCTCTGTAACCCTTACCGAACGTCCATGTCTAACTAAAATCTTCTTTAATTTTAGCGCCTCGATTGTAGCAGTTTTCTTAGATGCCTTATGCGAATAATCCGAAACACCCAGCGTAATCTTTCCCTCTGGGGCTTTCCTAAGATAATCTAATGGTTTTTCGGCCATGAGTTCCGCAATCTTTAAGCTACCACCAAGTCTAGTAATCTCAGGTTTTTTATCTGATTCAAAGATGGCTAGTTTTTCGGAAATCTTTTTAACACCAGAAAACAGCGCTTCGAGTTCTGCGAGCGAAATTTCCGGTTGACGACCTAAAACCGCTATATATATCATTTTACAATTAAGAACTTGTTCTTACCCTTCTTAACAATTGCTGTTTGGTTTAAATCAATCTCTTCAGTAACCTTCACACCATTAATCGTAATCGCGCCACCGGCAATGTATTCACGGGCCTTCTTCTTTGATTCAGCTAAACCATTATTTACTAAAGCATCAACTAGGTCAGCTCCCTTAGACACTACTGGTAGATAAGCGGCAAATTCAGTTAATTCATCAGCCGAGAAATCACCAAAATCGGTGTCCCTATCAAAGAGTACAGCTGTGAGATTCTCAACAGCAGCCATATTATCCTTGCCATGAACCACTTCGGTCACGCCACGAGCGAGCGCTTTTTGTGCGATGCGTTTTTCTGGGGCTTCTTTATGGCGAGCTAAAATATCTTCGATTTTATCTTTATCATAGAGCGTATAAATCTTCATCAAATATTCTACAGATTCATCCGGTTGATTTAGCCAGAATTGGTAGAAATCGAAAATCGAAGTGTAATTACCAGAACCGTTGTCGGAGGCAGCTAGCCAAATCGCATTTCCTTCAGATTTACCAAACTTGCGCCCAGTGACCGGGTCAATCACAAGTGGCGTAGACCACACATCGGCAGAGCCGTTCTCTAGTCTCTTAATTAGATGGATACCAGATGAACAGTTACCAAACTGGTCAACACCACAAAGTTGCATCGTTACACCATAAGTACGATATAGATATAAGAAATCATAACCCTGGATCAAAGAATATGAGAATTCAGCATACGAAATCCCAGAACCGCCTTCGCCAATTCTATTTTGAACGAACTCGCGGTCAAGAAGCTGAGTCATCGAGAAAGCCTTACCGACTTCGCGGAGGAAATCTAAGTAATGCATGTCTTTAAACCAATCATAATTGTCTACCATTTTGAGGCCTGGTGTGGTGTGATCTTTTGCATTGCCATCGCCGGCATTAATTACGCGCTCAATTTGCTCGCGAATACATTTTTTATTGTGTTCAATTTCTTCAAGCGACTTCAAATCACGTTCACCGTTTTCCTTCGGATCACCAATTTGCCCAGTAGCACCGCCAACCAGAAGATATGGTTCGTAGCCATGACGCACAAAACATGCGCACATCATAATTGCCGCTAAGTTACCGATTGTCAAAGAATCGGCCGAAGGATCTGCTCCCCAATAAAATCTACGAGACTCACGGGTATCAAGATCCGCTGGGTTTTCAATTGTTGTTTCGGCTTTAAAGCCACGATAGATTAATTCCTCTGATAGTTTCATATATATAATATATCATAATTAAGAGAGAAATGCGAATAAATCAGATTTCGGCGCCTTCGCGGGCTTTGTTTGCCCAAGCATCTGCCATCTCGTTGAGTTCTGTGCCTTCGTGCCCACGCACCCACACAATTTTTACATCATGCGTCGTATATAATTCATATAATTCCTGAACTAATTCAAGATTTTTAATTGGACCATTCTTTTTTGTCCAACCATTTTCTTTCCAAGTTGGCGCCCATTTAGTTAACACATTAATCCAAAACTCCGAATCAGAATGGATTTCGCAACCCTCATCACCAGCATATTTTATTGCCGCAATCATCGCCTGACCTTCCATCTTTATATTGCTAGTATCCTTATCGCGACCTAGCGCCACCGGTCTTGCCTCATCACCGTTTTGTTCAATCACCGCAAAACCGCCCGGACCTGGGTTTGGTGATGCGCTTCCGTCTGTCCATAAAATCTTCATGAGTTTATTATACCATTATTCAAAAATCGGCAAATCTTCTGGAAACGGATCATAACCTTCACCGAATTCATCGTCCGTAAATCCATCACCATCTTTATCTTTATAACCCGCCGGACCGTATGGGTTGTAGCCGATTTCAGTTAAAAATCTTGACGGCATATTATAGTTACGACTACCAAATGAATAACGAGACAAAGCATAGGTTAAAAACAGTCTTTTCATCGCGCGCGTCATCCCAACGTACGCGAGTCGTCTTTCTTCTTCTAGTCCTGCTTCATCTTCAGAACTTCTGGCACTCGGGAATAATCCTTCTTCCATACCTACAATAAACACGACTGGGAATTCTAGACCTTTCGCCGCATGAAGCGTCATTAGAGTAACAGAATTTCTAGCACCGTTTTCGTCTGCCGACGACATTAAACTTGCTTCCGCAAGAAAGTCTTCAAGATTCTCAAATGTGCTAGCGTTACTAACGAGCACCTCAAGGTTATTCATTCTCTCTTCGCTACTCGGTGTACCATCGTCGGTAAGAGTTCTAAAATCAAAGAATTCAATTATTTTCTTTACTATTTCACCCGGGTTTTCACCCACGGCAACTGAGCGCAAGAACTTTATTAGTTTTATCAAAGCATTTTTTGCTTTTGCGGCTTTTAAGACTTCGGCAAGTTCTAAATCTCTTAATGGATCTGCTTCAGCCGGCATTGAGTCAATCGCAAGTAGCACCTTATCAAGCGACGCATCGCCAATCCCGGAAAGTACATTTTTTACCACGCGCTCCAGACTCACTTTATCGCGGCCATTAATAATTAATCTTAGAATTGCCAGTACATCTTTGACTTCTTTACGGTCATAGAATCTTACGCCACCAATAATTTTATAAGGAATGTGTAAGTTCATAAATGCTTTTTCAAATGTGTATGACTGTGCGTTAGTACGATATAATACTGCAAAACTTGAAAAACTCGGATAGTCTTTCTGCATTCTTAATATCGACATTGCCACGAAGCTTGCCTCAGCATTCTCATCATAAAGCGATTCGATATCTACCGGTTCTCCATCCCCAGCCTCGGTGAATAAGACTTTTTCGGTCCTGGTTTTATTCTTATTAATCACCTTTTGTGAAGCGGTCAAGATATTCCCGGTTGAACGATAGTTTTGTTCAAGTTTAATTACCTTAGCGCCCGGAAAATCTCTTTCAAAATGAAGAATATTCGTAAAATCCGCTCCGCGCCACGAATAAATCGATTGCCAGTCGTCGCCAACTACGGCAATATTGCGTTTTTCATTTACGAGCAACCTCACCAATTGGTATTGAATAATATTCGTATCCTGGTACTCGTCAATTAAAATGTATTTAAACTTTTCTTGCCATTTCTTTCTAATTTCTAGATTCTTAGCAAAAAGTTCCAAAGTTTTTAACAAGATATCATCAAAATCGAGTGCCTCAGCTTTTTTCTTTTCATCCTCATAACCTTTAAATACCTTAGCAATATCAAACTGATTTGGATAAAATGCCTTGGCTTTATAATCGCTTACGTCATTCCCATGATTCTTTTCACTTGAAATAATCGCCTGGATAGATTTTGGTTTTAATGCCTTGTTATCGGAAATCCTTAGATCTTTCATTACGCGACGAATCAACGAAATCTGATCGTCAGTATCATAAATCACAAAGTTTTTATCAAGCCCCGCCGCATCCGCTTCGATTCTTAGAATCTTCACACAAATACTATGGAATGTCCCCATATACGGCATAAACGAGCGTGGCGCTTCAGCATCGCTTGGCACTCCAGGTGTAAGAATCCTAAACAGCCTATCGCGCATTTCTTTAGCGGCCTTATTCGTAAAAGTCACCGCCAGGATATTGCTCGGGTTCACTCCGTTTGCAATCAAATTCGCAATTCGATGTGTCAAGGTTTTTGTCTTACCAGAACCAGCGCCAGCCAAAATAAGAAGCGGGCCATCAAGCGTTTCTACAGCCTCTTTTTGCGCTGCATTTAATCCGTCGAAGATCGAATTCATTTTCTTATTATATACCAGTTAACGGTACAATGTCAGCCCCTAGGTGACGAAGCCTAGCTGCAAAATCCTGGTAACCACGATTAATTGGATAAACGTTACGAAGAATCGACGTGCCAGGTGCCGCAAGCATACCAATTAGCACCACTACAGCTGGGCGAAGTGCTTGTGGCGCCACTAGTTCTGCCGGACGCCAGTTGGTTGGACCTTCAATATAAACACGGTGTGCATCAAGAAGTTCAACTTTAGCGTTCAAATTTGAAAGTTCCGTTGTATAAACCGCACGGTTTTCAAACACCCAGTCGTGAATCAAAGTTCTACCTTTAGCGGTTGCCGCAATCACTGAGAAGAATGGTAAATTATCGATGTTAAGCCCCGGGAATGGCATCGGATGAATCTTATCAATCGGTGCTATGAGTTCAGACTTCTTAATCGCAAGATCCACCAGCCTCGTCCTGCCATTAGCAGACAAATATTCCTCAGATTTTTCAATCTTTGCATTCATGTTCTTTAAGACTTCAAGCTCGATTTCTAGGAACTCAATCGGTGCCCTGATAATCTTAATCTCAGAATGTGTAGCAAGTGCCGCCGCGATGAAGCTCATCGTTTCAATCGGATCTTCCGACACATTATATTCCACATCATCATTAATGCGTGAACGTCCCTTTACTACTAGCGTAGTGGTGCCAACACCAGAAACCTTCACACCAAGCTTTTCAAGGAAGAAACAAATATCCTGCACCATGTAATTTGGTGATGCGCCCACAATAGTAGTTTTGCCAGGAGAAAGTGCCGCTGCCATCAAAACATTCTCAGTTACTGTATCGCCACGTTCAGTTAAAACGATATAACGATCAGTATATTTATTCAAAGTTTCTTGACTAACTTCTACTTCATAAAAACCACTATTCTTAGTTGCGTCCACTTTGAGACCAAAAGATTTTAAAGCAAGTAGATGTGGTTCAATCGTGCGCGTACCGAGTGAACATCCACCGGCATACGGTAATTGAAATTTCTTATAACGATGAAGAAGCGGGCCGAGAAACATAATAATCGAACGTGTTTTTCTGGCCGCTTCAATATTCATTTCGTCTAATTTCAATTCGCGTGGTGATATAATTTCAAGATCACGATGGCGATTTTGCCAATGGCATTTTACGCCAATTGATTCCAAAACTTCAATAATTCTAAACACTTCTTCAATTCTTGCCACGCGATGCAGAATGGTCTTACCTGAGTTCAAAAGTGCCGCGCATAATAAACCCACGGCTGCATTTTTGGACGTATTGATGGTAATTTCGCCACCAAGTTCTTTGCCACCACGAATACGAAAACTCTGCGAAACCGAATCATTAATAGATAAGATTTGATTACCAAGAGCTTCCGAAAGCTTTTTGACCATTTCCAAGGAAATGTTTTGGCCCCCTTTTTCAATACGATGAATCGCGGATTGGCTAGAGCCTACGGCTTCAGCCAAATCACCTTGCGTCCAGCCTTTTTCTAGGCGCATTTGTTCAATCGTTTCCCCGATCACCTGTTGATAAGTCTTTGCCTTTTTCATGAGCAAATTATATCACGATGTGAATATTTAGTCCACTATTTCGTTTCAAGCACGGAAATACCCGGAAGTTCTTTTCCGAGCAAGAATTCCAGCGCTGCGCCACCACCAGTCGAGACTAAAGAATACTTCAAATTTGGATGCTCTTCTTGTAAATTCTCAACAAAACCAGTCGTATCGCCACCGCAAACCACCGTATCGGCACCCAGTTTTTCACCCATCATTTCTGCAACAATGGTAGAAGCAGTCGCATAGGCCGGGTCTTCGGCTTTACCAATCAAGCCATTCCAGATAATTGTATTTGCATCGGCAATGTAGCCGGCAATTTTGCCAGTCGAAATCGGGCCAACGTCAAGCTTATTGCCTTCGCTGTCTTCATCAAAATCTTCTGCAACATAAATATTGCCACTGGCCTTATAGCCATCTGCTGCAATCTTGCCACCAACTACAATTTGATCGGCAAATTTCTGGAATTTTACGATTAATGGCTGTTTGTCGTCTACTTTAGCGCCACCAATAATGAGAAGAAGTGGTCTAGCCGGTTCTTCCGTGACTTTGCTAAGATTAATAATTTCCTTTTCGAGTAACAACCCAGCATAAACTGGTAAATGATTTGCTACAGCATTAGTCGATGCATGTGCGCGGTGTACCACGGCAAAACCATCTTGTACAAACACCTCAGCGCCAGTCGCATCAATTATCTCGCGAATAAAATCATCGGAATTTGCTTCTTCACCTTCAAAGAATCTTAAGTTTTCAAGAAGTAAAATTCCACCGTCTTTTAATCCTTCTACTGCAGCCTCTACATCCGGTCCCGAAACGTCATCCATAAAAGACACATTAGAAATTAGTTTACCAAGCTCCTTTGCAACCGGCGCTAGCGACAAACTTTTATCTCTTCCTTCCGGACGACCAAGATGTGAAATCAGAATAATCTTCTTCGCTTTTCCTTCGCGCAAATATTCAAGCGTTGGGATGCTGGCACGAATACGAAGATTATCCGTAATCTTGCCGTCCTTCATCGGCACATTATAATCAACTCTTACAAGAACAATTTGGTCCTTAAATTTAATATCCTTAATGGTTTTATAATTCATATACCTCTTTTCTGCCTACCCAAATTAAACGTTACGAACTCTAATTGTATCTGAACCAAATTTGTTTTTATCACCAGACACAATCACGGTAAGAAGATCTTTTTCGCCTTCCTTAGTCTTAAGATATTCAGTCTCTTTTAACTCTTCGGCGAGTTTATAGCCAAATTCATCTGAATACGGACGCACAAATGCAGAGTTGGCATAAATCAGTGCTAATTGATTTGCTACACGCTGATTCGAAGTAACTGAAACAATCGGAAGATTTGGGCGTTGCGCAGCCATAGCAAAGGCTGTGGCACCAGTTGCTGTCTGGCAAATAATTACATCTGCATTAATTCTCTCGGCGAGCCTTGCTGCTGCATCCGAAATCGCATCATAAACCGCTTTATCGCCTTCTGGTTCTCTCGAAATCGAAGCAATCCTGGAATGATTCTGAGTATATAGAATAACTTTCTTCATTTCCATCACAGTTTCTACTGGGTAATTACCGTTTGCAGTCTCGTCTGAAAGCATCACTACATCGGCACCTTGTACTACTGCAGTCGCCACATCAGAAACCTCAGCTCTAGTTGGCTCTGGCGAATCTACCATTGAAGAAAGCATTTGGGTCGCTACAATGCAAAGTTTAGCGTGAGCACGGCACATCGCAATAAGTTTACGTTGTACAATTGGCACTACTTCGGCACCAGCCTCTACAGCCATATCACCGCGAGCAACCATAATACCATCAGACGCCTTTACGATTTCCTCAAGATGTTCATCGGATTCAATAGCCTTTTTGGTCTCAATCTTTGCAATGACTTTTGCGGTTGAGCCGAGCGCAAGAAGCATTTGCTTTAGTTTTTCGATATCAGCAGCACTTTGCACAAATGACAGCGAAACGTAATCATAATCGCAATTAGCACCGTATTCAATATCAGCAATGTCTTTTGGAGTAAGAATATCGCCACCAAAATCAGTATCCGGGAGATTAAGCCCCTTCTTCGACATGATAAAACCATCATTTAAAATCTCAACACGAATTGCCGTATCAGAAATAATTTCAATAATCTTGCTTTTAACTTTGCCGTCAAACATCGAAAGAGGTTCACCAACCTTTACTTTCTCAGCAAGATTATACTGCACTGGCACCGTCATCCCGCCGTCATGCTCAAAGCCCTCTTTAGCTTCAAGCACCAGCTCGTCGCCCTTATGAAGATCAAGATGGTTATCAACTAGCATGCCAAGGCGGATCTTTGGCCCTTGAAGGTCTTGCAAAATTGCAACCGAGCGACCTTTTTTCTCTGCCGCTTCGCGAATCCATTTAATTTGCTGGTCACGTTCTTCATTAGAACCGTGTGAACAGTTGAGCCTACAGCCGTTGACGCCGGCCATGATCACTTCTTCAATCTTTTCCGCAGAGTTTGTCGACGGCCCAATAGTCGCCAAAATCTTGGTTCGTTTAAAAAGCTTACTCATATATTTATATTATCATAATAAAGTTTTTATGGTAATATGAACTTATGAAGACTGCAAACAAAAACGTCAGTTCAACTTTTCATGCATCCCGTGCCCGCGTACAATCTTCTCGCATCGCTCACGATAAAAAAGTGGATCGTATTAAACGTGATACCGCCCAAACGGTAATTATTGGCGTGATTTTAGTATCTATGCTAGTCGTAGTGGTTGGAGTTATTGCCTACATTTTTTCGAAACCAGAACGTCAAGTCGTCTGGAAAATCGAAGGCTTAGCTTCGAATTATTATGAAAAAACCTTTTACCCGACTTTATCCGAATCCAATCCTTCTACTTTTAAAAAATCACTTGAAAGGTATAGTGACACCGGCACCTCACCAGTTGCACTTCGCCGTTTACTTCTTTCAAAAAGCGATGTGACCACCAAAGAATCCAAATATATCACCAGTTATTGCGACGAAAGTAAGACTTACGTTATCTATTATCCGACGGCTCCTTACGGAGAAAAAGACTACCATATAGAATACCAGTACGCTTGCACATTTTAAGGTTTTTTGCTATAATAATCGTACGGTCTCGTAGTATAGCGGTTAGTACATCGGGTTTTCATCCCGACAATGCGGGTTCGACTCCCGCCGAGATCACCAAGAATAAAAAAGAAGCCCTTCAGGGCTTGTTTTTTATTCTTTCGTGGTTTTCGATGGGAGGCGAACCCGCCGGGTTCGCTCGCCGAAGGCGAATGGCGAACGAAGTGAGCCAACTCCCGCCATATTACAATCTTGACATTTAACCATAACCATATATAATATATATTGTATAAGGTTATATACAAACATGAAAAACAAAAGAAAACTGTTTAAAACGCTAGATATAGTTGTTGGTATAGCAACTTTGTCCAGTCTTTTTCTTTTATTAAACGCTACAGGTGTTTATGCAGACAGCAGCGTAGTAGATACAGTTACTATCACGGTTCCAGTTTCCTGTTCTATTACTGGTACGGTAGGTACAACCCACACCGCTTCAGTTAACGTTGGTACTTACGAAGACGAGATTGGCGAAACCACCTTTAATGTTTTGTGTAATGACGCAAATGGATTTTCCGTATATGCTATTGGCTATTCCAATAACGAATACGGCAATACTACCATGAAACCATCTACGCTTCCTGTAGCTAACGGTATTGCTACTGGTACCGCAACAAGTGGCGCCACATCCAACTGGGCCATGAAACTCGCAGCCGTTTCCGGAGATTATTCACCTACTCTCGCCACTGGCTTTAACGCCTATCATGCAGTTCCTGAGGAATACACCAAAGTTGCTTCCTTAGACTCTAATACTGATGCGGTTTCTGGTTCATCCTTTAAGTCTACTTATGCGGTCTATATTTCACAAGCACAAGCGGCAGATACGTATACTGGCAAAGTGAAATACACTATTGTACATCCAGCTGACGCCACTACACCAGTAGCACCATTGGCCATGCAAAACTTATCTTCTGCTTCTTGTACTTCTACGCCATCACAGGTTGTAGATAGCCGTGATGGACGCGAATATACTATTCAACGCCTCCTTGATGGTAACTGTTGGATGATGGAAAACCTGGATCTTGGGCGCACAGATCTCACTACAGATCTAACAAGCTCCAATACAAATATTGCAACCACAGTACCAGCTGCAACATTTAATGGTTGGAAAATAACCACTCCAGTAATAACTTATGAAACTGGTGAAATAATGCTGCTAGATGGCGAAGACTCAGTCTCTGGGAACTCTTACGGCACAGCTTACAATTTTTACGCCGCTTCAGGAGGAACTATTAGTGGGAGCGTCAATTCTAATGATGCCGCCTACGATATATGTCCAGCAGGTTGGAGACTACCAACCGGCGGAAGCACTGGCGAATTTAATGCCCTCTACAGTAACAGTGCTTATAATACAGCCGCAAAAATTCACGCATCCATTGAAGACGGTGGTGCCGCCTTTACGCTTTCTGGGCGTTTTTATAACTCCGGAGCAACTGGTCAAGGAACACTTGGTTACTATTGGAGTTCAACCAGAAAAAGCGATACTGCCATGAGTAGCATCCGCTTCGCTACTTCTTATTTCTTTGCAAATGACTCCGTTGGTAGAAACAATGGCTATACTATACGTTGTATATTAAAAGAACCTGTAACTATTTCCAGTCTGACATATTTCCAAGATTTCAACAACCTCTCCGCAGATGATAAAACTACCGTCCTCGCTTCTATGGAAGATAATACCACCTATAATCTTATCGATAACCGTGATAGCAAAACCTATGCTGTAGCCAAGATGAAAGATGGGAAAATCTGGATGGCAGAAAATCTGGATCTTGGTCGCACCACTCTTACTACGAACCTCACTAGTTCCAACACTAATCTCTCTACAACAGTAACTGCTTCTACTTTCAACAGCTGGAAGAAAACAACCGGCTCCGTTACATATGATGCAGGTGAGTTTATCAGTGTGTCAGGAACCGATGCCACTTCGGGAACTGCCTATGGCACCCTCTACAACTACTATGCTGCCTCTGCCGGGACCATTTCTGGTAGCAATAATAGCAGTAATGCTAGCTATGATATCTGCCCAGCCGGGTGGCGTCTCCCAACCGGCGGAAGCTCCGGAGAATTCCAGGCTCTTTACGCCGAGTATAACTCCAACGCTCTTATGAGAGCATCAATTGAGAATTCCGGAGCTGCTTTCGCTCTCGCTGGCTACTTCTACAATGCTGCCCCGGCGAATCAGGGGTCTTACGGCTACTACTGGTCTTCTACTAGGTACGATGACGCGTATATGTACAGCCTGGTCCCCAATACGTCGAATGTCTATCCGGCCTTTAGCTACGGCAGAGGCCGCGGGCACGCCATACGATGCGTGGCTAAATAATTAAAACCCCGAGCTAACCCGGGGCTTTTTGCTACTTATTAAATTCTCCGATGGCGCGTTCCGCCAATTCTTTTACAGACTCACCTTTTTTCTGCCACGCAGCAGGAGTTTTGTAGCCACATTCGTGGCATTTAATTACAATATACCACTTGCCCTTGCTTTTCTCCATGTTGGTGATTACCTTCACCTTGCTGCCACATTTCGGACAGGGGTTCGGCTTAGTCCGCATTAGAATTCAACCTCCTTAAAGTACTATTATCCTCTTATTATAGCATAATTTACACAAAAAATCAATTATAAACCTTAAGCCTTTTGCAATATTCATAATTTATGTTATAATTTTAATAGAACAAAATTAGCACCTTAGGAGGTTTTAATAATGAACTTAGAAATTTGCCCAAAAGTGCGAAGTTATATCGAAAACGAGATTCTGCCCCGCTACAAAAAGATGCCAGGACATTCTCTCGACCACATCCAAAATGTCATCGATAGGAGCATGCGAATTGCTTCAACTCTTGAAGACATCGATATCAACATGGTTTATGTTATCGCCGCCTATCACGACCTTGGTCGCGAAATCGACAACGAACTCCACCATGCCTGGTCTGGATATCTACTTCGTCGCGACCGAACGCTCGAAAAACTCTTCATGCCAGAAGAGATCGAAACCATGGCTGAAGCCGTTGAAGATCATCGTGCCTCTTCGAAGCTCCCCGAACCTCGTAGCATCTATGGCAAAATTGTTTCTTCTGCCGACCGTTCATTTAACCTGGATGAAATCCTGGCCCGCGCCTACGACTACAACAAAACCCTTCATCCAGATTATACGGAAGATGAAATTATCGAAGCTGTTCGCAAAATCCTGAGAAAGAAGTACGCCCCCGGCGGCTACGCCTCAAAGAAAATCTACTTCCTTAAGGAAGAGTTTGAAGATTTTCAGAGGCAAGTCGATGAGCTTACCCGTGACCCCGAAGAGTTCAGAAAAACCCAGCAAGAGTTCAATAAAAAACGAGGACTCTAAACAAAAAACTCCCGCTTAGGCGGGAGTTATTTTATACTCTTAATTTTAATTCATTTGCAATTCTCTCAATAATGTGAACAACCAAGGCATTTCCCATTATAAAATATCTCTGTTTTTCAGGCATTTCGGTATTAGTCCAATTATCCGGAAAGCCATTAATGCGTTCACATTCAATCGGCGTAAGAATGCGCAATTTCTTTGTCTTCGGATCTTCTATCACATGAGTACTGCGATTTAGTGTGCCTTCACTCGTAAGCATGGTCCGTGCTGGTTTGTCCAATGGGTCCGGAAAAGCAATTGCGCCTTCAGAAAAAGTATACTTATAACCTTGATTGGAGACACGTTCAATCTTCTTAGAACCTTTTAAATATTTCCATTTATCCATCTTCTCGGCCGGAATAAAGTAATGTTCGTCAACGCCTTTTTTCTCAACTATCTTTGATAGACAAATAGATTTTTCATAAATTGGCGTCGTTTCGATGGAAAGGATTTTTCCATCAACCATCGCTCCCGCATTATTAAATTGCATCGAAAAGTTATCCGTCAAATCAACTAAGTCTTTAAAAGAAGAGATATCTGATTCTTTTATACGTTTTACTAATGATTTTTTCACCGGGAAAGCCGTCCCAAACACGCCATCGGAAAGAATCCAATTTTTCATTCCATCTTCATGTTTTGAACTCTTTTTTAACTCATTATATAGTTTTGTACCTTTTTTATAACCTAAAATGAATGTTCTTCGCCTTCTCTGAGCATATCCATATTCAGCAGCATTAATAACCCTCCACTCGACAACATATCCCTCATCCATTAAACATCTAAGAATGATGCCAAAATCTCTACCTCTCTGTTTAGCAGGTGACTTCAATAATCTATCGACATTTTCTAAGAATACATAATTCGGATGTCTAAGCTTAATAATATCGTTAATTGACCACCAAAGAACACCCTTTTTGCCTTCTATTCCTTTTGAAGATGAAAGTGAATGAGCGACCGAATAATCCTGGCAAGGAAACCCACCGCATAATAAATCATGTTTTGGTGCTTTATTTATAACTGTCGCTATGTCCTCGTTAGAACAAGATTCTGGACTGCCAAAATTTTTTACATAACATTTATACGCCCATTGTCCAGCTTGTCCCGGCTCCCATTGATTTGCCCAAACAGTTTTAAAAATGGATGAGCTTCTCTCAAAACCCACACGAAAACCACCGACACCGGCAAACAACTCGACAATCTTTATCTCTTCATTCCCCACGAAACGTCCTCCACTAAATCAATACCAACAATTATATCATACTCTTGGTAAAATAACGACCACGGAGACCATCACGGTTTCTGGACTAAATAGCAAAATTATGTTATAATTATTATGGTATTATTTACAACATTTAGGAGCCAAAATGGAAATAAAATGCTCATATGAGTTGAAGAAAGAAAGTAATCAACGAAAGTTATTAAATATAGAAACTTTTAGCAATCTCGACAAAACAGGATTGCAATTTGGAGTAATCGAAAGACGGCTACTAATAAGAACCTTCCCAACTGGAGAAAAACTATATCTCCAATACCCAGGTAAAGAAAGCGTAAGAGACAAGAATCCTCGTCCTTGGGATTTTAGGCCAAAACTTCAGTTAAAAAATGGAGAATGGTTAAAGGATTTATCTTTTAAAGATATCTGGGATGATCTATATTCCTTTAAAGACGTTAAAGCTGATTTGTCATACGTTGCTACATTGTTCTTTAGAATAGCCTATATGCTAGATACAGAAAAAACTACAAGAATCGTGCCATACGAAGATATTGAAATATCTACTGGTAAGATAATTAATCGTGGGGAAATTGAATTAACATGGTACGAATATAATCCAAATAGTAGCATTCTAGAAGCACTACAAGTTTCACCCGAAGCGCTTCGCCAATGCTCTTTAATGGCATATTTATCATATAATGATTATTTAGCACAAAACGAAGATTGTAAGTATTATTATCGTGCGGAGCATGAAAAAGGAGAACCGTGGAAACCAGACACCGGACGCAGAAATACACTTCTAACTCATATGTCAGTGATAGCTTTCATCGAGGATATCCTTAAATTTACAGAAATAACCGACATGTTCCAAAGAGGCCTAGGAGTAGCTCCACTACCAACGAAGCACTGGACAAAAACAACAGGCGGAAGGGTTATCCTTTAATACTTCACCCTATCAGCTTCAAAAACTCCACCTCATTCATCCTCGGAATCCCGAGTTTGTCAGCCTTATCAGTCTTACCTTTCCCTGGTTTCTCTCCCACTATTAAAGCGGTTGTATTTTTCGTCACAGACGACGTTACTATCGCACCAAGTGCACGCAACTTATCCTCCGCTTCTTCTCGCCCCATCGAAGCAAGCGTACCAGTTACAATATAAGATTTGCCATCAAGCGGAAGTGCAGCCCCACTTTCTTCACGTGGCCAAGCACCTAGTTCTCGCATCTCTTCAAGTAATTTCACATTGTCTTCATCAGAAAACCACGCCACAATCGACTCCGCCACCACGTCACCAATGTCTGGGACTTCTAAGAGTTCGTCTTCCGTTGCTACAATTAGTTTATCAAGCGAACCAAACTTACGTGCAAGAGCCGTCGCCGTTTGCGCGCCCACATGGCGAATTCCAAGTGCCGTGATGAACTTATTTAGTGGAGCACTCTTTGATCCTTCAATTGCCGAGATTAAATTATTGGCCGACAAATCTCCAAATCTTTCAAGCTTTGCAATATCTACTGCTTTTAGACGATATAAATCTGCCACCGATTTCAAAAGCCCAGCATTCACTAACGCCTCAACGTTTTTTTCACCCAGCCCTTCGATATTTAATGCTGGTTTTGATGCGTAGTACTCAATTGTGCGTTTCAAAATAAAGTCAGACGATTCGCCCTTCACGCGGTAAACCGCCTCACCTTCTGGCCTTTCAAAAGTAAGCTCCGGATATTGGCGTTTTAATGCTT
This sequence comes from uncultured Candidatus Saccharibacteria bacterium, assembly GCA_964499905.1. GTDB lineage: Bacteria > Patescibacteriota > Saccharimonadia > Saccharimonadales > Saccharimonadaceae > Nanosyncoccus. The sequence continues at coordinate 21,653 of CAZCPT010000003.1, forward strand.
TTTCAAAATCAAATTTTTCGGCTCCTTCTGGGCGAAGCGTTGTTAAGACCTCCTTTACCTGCGGAATAATATCACCAGCCTTATATATAATAACTGTGTCGCCAATCCGGATATCAAGCCGTGCAATTTCATCCGCATTGTGAAGTGTCGCGTGACGAACCGTCGAGCCGGCTACCAAAACCGGATCAAAAATCGCTACCGGCGTTGCCGCGCCAGTACGACCAATCGAAATCACAATATCCTTTACTTTGCTCGTCACTTCTTCGGCCGGGAATTTAAATGCCACTGCTGCGCGCGGAGTCTTCCCTACGATTCCAAGATCATCATATACTTTGCGGTCATTGATTTTAATCACCATGCCGTCCGTATTAAATGGCAAAGTCTTGCGATATGCATCTAGACCCTCAATGTATTCAAATAATTCTTTTCTTTCGCTTGCTTTAAACACTCTGTCTTCGTTTGAAGTCTGAAACTTCAATGCGCGAAGCATCTCATACGCTTCATGATGCGTCGGGAGGTTAGGTTTTACTAAATCGTAGGCGATAAATCTGAGTGGACGAGACGCCGCAATCTTCGAATCGAGCTGGCGAATCGAACCAGCAGCAAGGTTCCTTGGATTTGCAAATTCTGGTTCCCCATTCTTTCTCTGCTTCTCATTAATATCTTCAAAATCCTTCTTGAAAAGAATTATTTCGCCACGAACTTCCACATCGCCAGTATTCTCGATTTTTAGCGGGATGTTTTCAATTGTTCGAACATTTAAAGTCACATCCTCACCGACTAATCCATCGCCACGCGTTACTGCCTGCACGAGAACTCCATCCTTATATTTCAAGGCACAAGCTAGTCCATCCATCTTGATGTCTGTAAAGAATTCTTCGATTTTTCCGCCCGGCACCAACTTTTCATTTCTAGAAATCCAATCCAGCACTTCTTCTTTTGAAAACACATCTGCAAGACTAATCATCCGCTTTTCGTGTTTCACCTTAGTGAACTTATCGAGCGGTTTTCCAGCCACACGTTGCGTTGGAGAATCCGGCGTAATGAGTTCCGGAAACTCCGCTTCGAGCTGCGCAAGTTCATGTTTCAACGAATCCGCCGCCGATTCACTCATAATCGACTCGTCAAGAACATGATAATGATAACGATAATCGTTAATTAATTCTCGAAGTTTGATAATTCTTTCTTCAGCTTCACTTTTCGTCATAATCTAGCATCCATCTGTAATATAAATATAAATACGCCGTTATATATATACCTGTAAAGCATGTCATTACAAGCAAACATACCGGCACAAATGGAATACCCGCTGCCCACTCAAAATTCTTCATTAGAAGATCAAACACGATTAACGGCAGCATTACCGCCACCCATGTTAAAGTCAAAACTAAGAACAGAGAAATAATACGAATGATAAATTTAATTCTTCGCCCCATCATTAAATCCGAAGCTGTATGAAGCGCCTGCATTGGGTAAAGCCCCGGCGCACTCACCGCCACAAATGCAATGATGGAACTTGAAAGCAAATAACCAGAAAGAATAATCATCACTGCCGCAAAGATAAAGAAGATTAATGCATAAAATGGCGTAGCGAGAAAATCAGTTTGCACTGCTGCAGAATATACAATCACAAGTAGGAAAATCGGAATACATTGAAGCACCGCAGTGGCAAATACTAAGAATGACGAAATCATCGGAGTTAATGCATTATAAAGTGCATCACGTAATTTTAATTTGTGCCCGGCTAGTCTATGTCTCAAAATAAAGATTGTTGTGAGCCAAAGAATCAAGAAGATTAGTACGAAGAAAATTGCATTCGTTTCTTTCCCGGCGCCACCAAGACCACCGGTTGTAACTGTTGAAATCAGGAGTAAACCTGCTTTTGCTACATAGCCAATGTCACCATACCCCATTTGCTCAGTTGTTTGGTCAAGCACTTGCTGGAACTGTTGGAAAGTCGACTCATTCATCAGGCCAATAAATACTACGGCCATCACTACAGCAATCACTAAAAGCGGCAAAAACAGTTTCCAGTTTTTAAAAATCACCTGAAAAGTTTTTAGCGCATGATAAGTAATCCCCGGCACTTCAATCTCACGCTTGTAATCTTCGCGATACGAACGCTTAAAACTCTTGTGAAGCCTCACCCGATTCGGGTTATGAAGTTTCTCCCAAAGAGTACGAAAGAAAGTTCTAACTCGAGACCATAAGCTCGGGCGCTCGCCTTTGGCGTACGAAGTAGCGCCCTCGAGTGTGTCCCGAGTGGAAGTTTTTTTCGCTTTTTTAGGATTAGCCTTCGCAACTCGGCTCGCGCGAGTCTTCTTAGTTTTAACGGTCGTATCTTTAGAATCCTTTTTTGCCATGCTCTAGCCTCTCAATTCTCTTTTCAATCGGTGGGTGGGTGCTAAATAAGCTACTTAAGAATCCTTTTCTTAACGGATCATTAATATACATTGAGGCGGCAGCTGTATTCTGGCTCTTCATTGGCTGCGAATGAGCTTGCAATTTTTTAAGAGCACTAATCATTCCTTCTGGATAACGCGTAATATTGACCGCCGATGCATCTGCGAGATATTCGCGCTCACGCGATACCGCCATTTGCGCAATAGCTGCAAGAATCGGCGACAAAACCATAGCCACGAGCACAAGCAGATAGCCCATTGGACTTCCCTCATTATCGCGACGACGATTTCCATAAAACATCATTCTAGAACCGATATCAGAAATCATACCAACCACACACACCAAACCAAACACAATCATCGAAACCCTAATATCATAATTTTTTACATGTGACATTTCGTGAGCCATTACTGCAGTAAGCTCTTTGTCATCCATAATATCAATTAGACCAGCCGAAGCCGCTACCATTGCGTGCTCTGGATCACGTCCAGTTGCAAACGCATTTGGTGCCGGGTCATCAATTATATAGACCTTCGGCATCGGTAAACCAGTAGAAATGCTTAAATTTTCTACTACATTATATAATCTAGGGTTATCTTTCTTTTGGATTTCATGTGCTCCAGTCATAACCATCGTGGCCGATCCAGCGACAAAATACTGGAAACCAGCATAAATCGTAGCGGCCACGATAGTCCAAACCATAATCCACCAATCACCATAAGCATAAGCAAAGGCGGCACCAATTGCAGCAATCAATAAGATAAATCCCATGATAATTAGGACAGTTCGTCTCTTGTTTTGTGCAATCTGTTTATACATTTTAATTAGAATTTAACTTCTGGAGCTTTTTCAATTTTAGCTTTTTCAGCTTCGGCTACTTCAAAGTAATCACGCTTCTTGAAGTGGCCAACAAGGCTGTTTACGATATTTGCTGGGAAAGTCTTAATCTTGGTGTTAAGCTCTTTAGCGCCAGAGTTGTAAAAACGGCGTGCAGCCTGAATTTTGTCTTCAACATCTTGAAGTTGAGTTTGAAGAGTTTGGAAATTGGTATTAGCTTTAAGTTCAGGGTAAGCTTCTGCGATTGCGAAGATACGACCAAGTGCGCCCTGCATTTGGTTTTCAGCTTCAGCAGCCTGCTTAACAGTCTTTGCGCCCATCACAGCCGTGCGAGCCTCAGTGACCATCTTAAAGGTTTCGTTCTCGTGTTTTGCATAGCCCTTAACGGTTTCTACCACATTTGGGATAAGATCGGCACGATATTTGAGCTGGACAGTAATGTCTGACCAAGCTTCATTTACGCGCTCGTTCAAGCCTACCAAATTGTTGTAGATGCCTGCAATGATGCCACCAATCACAAGTAGCACAACGACAACTATTATTACTATTGTTAATGGTTCCATACCACTCCTTATATTAAATATATATAATCATTATAGCATAAATACGCAGCATAAAACACGTAAACAAAAAATGGTGCGAATGAAGAGACTCTAACTCTCGACCTCTTCCTTGGCAAGGAAGCGCTCTAAACAACTGAGCTACATTCGCACGTCGTGAAATTATTATAACACACAACTAAACAATAATAAAGATTTTCTTTGACAAAATTAGACTTATCTGCTAGAATCATAAGCATAACAAGTAAAAATAAACAGGCAAACAATAACTAAATGGAAATGTTCTTACAAGTAATTATATTGGTTGCTGGTTTCGTACTTTTGATTAAGGGTGCGGACTGGTTAATCTCCGGCGCATCTTCCGTTGCGCAAAATTTTAAAGTATCGAAAATGCTAATTGGCCTCACTATCATTGCTTTTGGTACCGGCGCTCCAGAGCTTGCAGTTTCTATTTCTTCCATGATTTCCGGCAACACGGACGTTCTCCTCGGTAACGTAGTTGGTAGTAATATCGTAAACGTCATGCTACTTCTCGGCGTTGGGGCCGCCATTACTCCAATCATCGTGAAGAAGAACACTGTAAAAAAAGAACTGCCTATTTTACTTCTCATTTCCACCATTCTTGTGGTTCTATTCCTCGATACATCGCTAAATGACGCGACTATCAGTAAAATCTCTCGCGCCGATGCCATTGTCTGCATATTATTATTCTGCGTCTTTATTTATTATCTCGTTGCTATGGCAAAAAAGAAGAAGGGCAAAAAAGAAGTTGAGAAACCAAAATGGAAACTCGGTATGTCATTTCTCATCACCACTATCGGCCTTGCCGGTGTCGTCGGCGGAAGCCAACTCGTTGTAAACGGTGCAACTTCTATTGCTCAAGCTTTCGGTGTTTCCGAAAAAATGATTTCCCTTACCATCGTCGCCTTTGGTACTTCTCTCCCGGAGCTCGTTACGACTATTACTGCCTCAAGACGAAAAGAGCATGATCTTTTGCTCGGCAATATCATCGGTAGTAATATCTTCAACATCTGTGGTGTCATGGCAATTCCGATTTTATTCGGTGGATCAATTACTGCAACCAATTTTGATCCAGTAGACCTTATCATGCTAATCTTCTCTGCGCTTCTAGTTTGGCTCTTTACAGTTAAAGACCATAAAATCACCCGCAAAGAAGGCTACGCGATGCTCGCAATCTTTGCACTGTATTATACTTATGTCATCTACGTTGGAATAACTGGCATTACTATCGTATGAGTTGGCTAATTCTAGTCGTTATTGCCGTTTTCACCGACGCAATGCGCATTTTTGCCGATAACTACATCACGGATTATTATTTTAAAGGTCGCGGTTCGGTTTCACAAAAATATTTCTATGGCTGGTTTTTTATCGCTCTTGCTGGTCTAATGGCAATTATTTTCCCAGTCGATTTTAATGCAAACTCTTTTCATCTTATTGGATTGTTGTTCTTGGCTGGCTGCCTTAATTCCCTTGCTGGCGTACCATATTATCGCGCTATTGAAATCGAAGATACCACCAACGTTTCAATCTTTGTCCAACTCGCACCAATTGTCTATCTAATTTTTGGTTGGTTTTTGCTTGGTGAATCTTTTTCGCCACACCAGCTCCTGGGCTTCGCAGTTATCCTTGCCGGACCATTTTTGATTATCGCCACCACTCGCAAAAAGAGCCGCAAAATTAAAATTAAAGCTGCGCTCGAAGCTGCACTTTATGTCATTATTTCAGTCATCGCAAATATTATCTTTGTTAAATCTAGTGAAGCCACACCAATGAGTTTTATTCATGACATGATCTTTATTTTTCTCGGTAAAGGTGTCGGAAATCTTATTATCTGCGCCTTCATGCCAAAATGGCCAAAAAGATTCAAAGAAGTCGTTAAAAAGACTCGCAGCAAAATGCTTCGCCCACTTATTGTTAATGCCATTATCGGTATCACCAAGGACTTTACTTACCGCGCCGCTTTAACTCTTGCGCCAGCCGTTGCCATCGCCTCCGTCGCTACCGACTCTGCTACGCCAATCGTGATTTTCTTCCTAGGAATTCTTCTCACAATCATTTGGCCAAACTTTGGCCGCGAAAAACTCAATCGTAAAACCGTATTGGTGCACCTTATCGCTACTATCCTCGTTGTATCCGGCATTATCATTTTGCAACATTAAATCTATGGTATAATAAACCAAGGTGGTGCTTTGGCGGAGTGGTTACGCAGCGGTCTGCAAAACCGCGTACACCGGTTCAATTCCGGTAGGCACCTCCATTTTTGTTATCACAAAAATTCCGGGCCTTCCGCGTCCCAAGGGGCGGTAGGCACCTCCATTTTTTTATTTGTCTTCAAATTTTATAATCGGTTTTTTGACTTTGGCTAATTCACCAGCTTTTGTGATTAGCGCTGCAACTTTTTCGTGATCTTTTTTCTGCATTTCTTCAGTAAAGCCTTTTTTAGTTCTCATCAAATCACCATAAAAGCCAGTACCTTTGGCGGCATTCCAGAAATATCTTTCACAGGCTACATTCGAATAGTGCCACGGTTTATTAAATAGGTTAAAATGAAGTAACTTTGCATCCTTTGGTAGTTCCTTAGTTGGCTCCAAATTCCAACTATCATCAAGTGGCATAATCTTGCCACGTAAAATTAAATTAAGATAATCCTGGTCAGGTGCTACTAAGCTTACATCATAATCCTTCATTAAATCGGTCATGCGCGTAATGTAATGAAGTTTACGAAGCTTTTTAAGATCCATCACGAGCACCCCGGAATTTACATATTCTTTGGCTGGAATATCTAATGCGTTCTCAACATATCCCTTAAACTCCGGTACATTAGTCACCTTCGGATCAATCCTAGCCGCCATAACTTTGTCACCAAGATCAATATCAAACAGTTTACCAATATCATCAAGTATAATCGTATCGCTATCGATATAAACCGCTTTTTCGTATTGTGGGAAAAGCCTAGCAATAAATGCGCGGTAATAATACACTGTTTTCGAGAAAAAATCCCCCGTACCAGTTTTAGTTGCACAATACGTTCTAATTATCTGAAGATGCAGATTAAATTTCATTTTACGAAATTCAATTGCACAGTTTTTTGTTACTAAATTACGCAGGCGCCAACGATTTGGTAAACTCAACCTATCATACATGATAATCACACGGTAATTGCGATTTGGATTCGCGTGTTTCATTAATGAATTAATCGACGCCGCGGCATACTGCGCGTAGTCATTTGAGATTGTCAAAAAGATCGGTACAACCTTATTTCCGTTCAGTAGATTTATGCCGGTATTGAAAATACTCATAAGTGCTCTTCTTACTCCATTTTACCATACTATCATAAGCTTCTTTCGCTAATTTGGCGCGATTCTGGTCGTCTGATAACTTTTCGTCTGGATAAAATGGTCCGTCTACATACACCGTCATATCCGGCCTCGCCTGCCCTTTTACTTTTGACTTATGATAAGTAGTGGTCATCGTAAAAATCGGCACGTTATTTCGCACTGGATATTTAAATGATTTATCACCCGCCGGGAACTTACGAATCTTCGTATAATATGGCCAGACGTGTGCTTCTGGATAAATCACCAAACATTTCTTTTGTTTAATTCTTTTATCTACTGCCTCGTTCATCGCCTTCTTTTCTTCATCATTCGTACCAAGCGGAATTCCACCAATCATCGGCAGATACTTACCAATACCAGGAAGCTTTAAATTAACCGGGCTGATGATTGTAAAAATTCTTTTATTAGCTACAAGCGCTGGCGAAAAAGCATCATGAAATGGATTCGTATGATTTGCATACATTACATATCCCGTACCTTTTACTTTCTTAAACTTCTCACGCCCCACAATATTCATGTGGAGATAAAATCTTGCATAAAACCTCGCAAAGACCTTAAAACATCTGAATAAAATTGAAGAATACATTCTTACAAACGGATTTTTCGGAATAAATTCATAACCTTTAGGCAGTAAAACTTTTTCCTTCTTTTCCTGTTCCTTAGTTTTTATCGGATCATCTTCTTCATTTTCGTAATAAAAAACTCGTTCTTCTTCCGGCAAATCACCTTGAAATAAAACTGCTTTAGCCATTATAGATTCCCCTTAAGCTCTTCATATTTTTCTAGTATATCATCGTACTCAGTGATTTTTAAAACCTTGTGAATTTTTTCAATCTCAAATGGTTTAACTTTTTGCACTCTAAAATATGGCCAGAATTTAAAATTATTTGAAAAGTGGTGAAGCACTGTATCATCCTGCGGCCTTTCGCCCTGTTCATTATATTTCCTCGGCATTAATTTACGCTTTTTGATCGATTTATTTAACGCCGCCTGGTCTGCAAGCATCATCCAGCGTTTCATACATTTTGCCACTGCTTTCGAAAATACGCCGCTTTTTAAGCATTCATCCATATTAAAAAGCATCACGCCGGAATTCATATAGTCTGTTTTTGGAAAATTGTAGTGGTAGAAGTTTTTTCCATAGATATCAAGCACGCCCGCCGCCTCAATATTAGTTAAATCTGTGTTATAAAACTCTGTAATATTATCGCGGCAAACCACGTCATAGTCTAAATATAAAACGCGATCGAGCTCGGCAATTTCTGGCACCTTATCAATATAAAGCCTAAGCATTGAACATGGCGTAAAATATGTTTTCATGTTTTTTACCGGCAAATTCGCCGTGAAAACTCTTGTAGCATCAATCTTTTTAACAAAATTTTTAGAATTTGTTTTCTTCACCAAATCATTTAAAAAAGCTGCTGTTTTGTCAGGAAATGGTTTTGTATCTTTATAATTAATCGTCAAAATATAAATATCTAGCTCAGATTTATTATGCTTTAGAAGTGACAATATTGAAACAAGAACTCCCTTGCTAATCCCCTGGTCGCCACAGTACAAAATATTCATACTATTATTATACCAAATAATAAAAATCTGGCCCTTAAAGCCAGACTTTTACATGGTTAATTATTTCTCTAGATACTTATAAGCATACGCTGCAAGTGCACCGCCTACGAGTGGCCCGACAATAAATACCCAAAGAGCACCCATTGGTACACCATTCCCGGCAATTGCCGACACAATGGCTGGCCCAATTGAACGTGCTGGGTTTACGCTAGTTCCGGTTAGACCAATGCCAATTAAGTGTACAGCCACAAGTGAAAAAGCGATTACAAGACCTGCCACGTTTCCATGATTTGCTTTCTTAGCTGTAACACCAAGAATCGCCATTACAAAGATAAATGTTAATAGAATCTCAACGAGAAGACCAACCCAAGCATTACCATTCACGCCAGCCAAGCCATTTGAACCAAATCCGCCGGTCATGTCCGCGATTCCACTTCCATTAAATATAGCGGCAAGTAAACCAGCGCCAGCAAGAGCACCAAGAATCTGCGAAACTACATACCCACAGAATTCTTTCACGTCAATCTTTTTTGAAATTAACATACTAAGCGATACGGCCGGATTAATATGGCATCCCGATATATTACCAATGCTGTAGGCCATAGTAAGAAGCCCTAGGCCGAATGCTAGGGCCGTAATTAGATAACCGCTACCAAGTGCCGGATCGCACCCAACAGTCATCGCCGTACCGCAACCTATCAGCACCAAAACAGCGGTACCGATGAATTCGGCAACATATTTTTTCATATGATTCCTCCATTTAATTAATTTAATTATAGTAAAACAATTTTTTAAATTCAATTATTTACAATAATATTTTATAAAATATTTTTTATAAAAATCAATATTTACTATCTTGCTTATGCTTGCTACAATAGGGGTAGAAAACATAGGTCATACAAAAATGTTTTTGGGAGATAAAAATAAAAAATTGTTAAAATACTACCGATGCTACAACGATCGTTTTGTAGTGAGATTCTTTTTGGGTCTCACTTTTTTGCTCGGTTTTTTTCTAAAATTCGTTCCGTTTACCTCTAGAGCTATTACTAACCCAATGGAAGTTTCCGGCGATCCAAGCGGTTGTACTTTTTCAAGCGTAGTGACAACTGAACACGCTACTACTATCGGCCTCGGTGAAAGCGTTACAGATTTTGGCAGCACCAAAATCACTACACTTTGCGAAAACTCCATTGATCATAAAGTATTTGCCGTTGGTTTTTCTGATAATACCAGCGGTAACACCAATTTAATCAATTACAGCAATAATCTCACTATTCCAACTGGTACGGGTACTGGCAATGTGTCCAATTGGTCAATGAAAATCGCTAAAGATACCTCATCTTATCTTCCAGCCAATCTTACTATCGAAAATAGTTTTGATGAAAATCATGTAGTGCCAAATACTACCACCATGGTCTCTTCCTATGAAGGTGGTACCGACAGCTCCATCGGTTCTTCGATTCTTACTACTTATTCTGCCAAAGCTTCTACTACTCAGCCAGGTGGCCAATACTCCGGTAAAGTTAAGTTTACTTTAACCGCCACCGAAATCTACAGTAGATACACCATTACTTACGAAGAAAACGCCGGCGAAGACACGGTTACAGGCATGCCAAGCCCAAACCCAGAGCAAGGCATTGCTCTTACATCTAGCATCTACCTTTCTGAAGCGACTCCAACTCGCGAAGATTATAAATTCCTTGGCTGGTCCACCGATTCAAGCGCTACCACACCAGACTACGAACCAAGCGACGAATACACCGTTGCCGCCGACACAGACGATATAACTCTATATGCTATTTGGAAATACGCGATATTCGATATTATCTATGACGCAAATGGTGGCGATGGCGAAATGGCCAATTCAGAAACCGCCGAAACATATATGCATAGCTCCAAGAAAGAAGGTGACACTTTTGATTTGACTTATGCAAACAACTACAGTAGAGATGGCTATGGATTCGCCGGGTTCTCACCAGTCGCAAATGCTGGCACACTCATATCTGATAATGTTAGTTCAAACGACCCGATCATATTTGGTCCGAACGAAATCGTTACCCTTCCAGAAGGGTTCCTTGATTACGAAGAAAATGGTGAGGTCAAACTCTATGCAGTATGGGTCCAAAGCCAAGGCAACCTCCAAGGTTGGACCGGTTGTTCATCCATGTCTAATGGCCAAGTTGCAGCCCTTACAGACACCAGAGACGGTAACACTTATGCTATCGTAAAAATTGGGGACAATAATTCTAACTACAGCAAGTGCTGGTTTACAGAGAACTTACGTCTTGATCTTTCAGATACTTCCGTATCGATTAATAAAAATAATACTAATCACCCAACCGCAATGTTCATCAATCAAGCAAGCGGGCATCCGGAGCAATCTGACGAAAATTACGTCGAGACAAACGTTGAAGATATTATCTTTAATACAAATAATATTAATCGTAATCTCCCATCGTCATACAATAACGAAGAGACTGTATCAAGTGATGCAAAATCTTGGTTTAGTTACGGAGTTTACTATAACTGGTACACCGCAACGGCCGGGAATGGAAAGTTTGGTGCAGATTCTACCATCCCAACTAATGGCGACTTATGTCCTAACGGCTGGAAAATACCGACTGGTAATAGCAACGGAGAATATAGTAAGCTCGACATTGCTATTGGCGGCACCGGAGGTACACAAGAATCCGTCGAAGCATCCAATAGATGGCGTAAAGCTCCCCTAAATTTCGTCCTGTCCGGTTTCATGTATAACAGTGCAGTATATCAACGAAGTGAATACGGCGCATATCATACCATAACAAATAATGACAGTGCCACATTCAACGACCACGGAGTTTATCAACAAAGCGTATTTCCAGGCACAGATCGCGATTACAAATATGGTGGTTTTTCAGTTCGTTGTATGTCACAAGACCCAACATATTATACACTCTCATACGACGCAAATGGCGGTGAGTTTTCTAATGGAACACCAGCAAGCCAAACTTCATCAATATTAGATAATGGTTCACACGTTTTCACGTTAAGCTCAGTAACACCAACTAAATCTGGTTACACCTTTATCGGTTGGTCTGATATCGATGGTGTAGAAGCAGCACCTAGCTCAAATTACACTGCAACTAGAGAAACAACTGTTCTTTATGCAAAATGGAGCAATAACCTTTGTAATCCATCCGCAACAACCATCGGCACAGGCAATTCAACAGACGCCAAATGCATGCAAGACATGAAGGGCTCAATCAAAACAAACATGCCAAGTAAAACTATTTATTCATTATATGATGCTCGTGACGGTAAGTCATATAATGTAGCAAAACTGGATGATGATGAATTATGGATGGTCCAAAATCTAAACTTCGGCGAAGACACCGATACGTTACTTACCCCAAGCGACACTAATCTTATGAATGGCAGCGCATTTCTAGCTCCAGCCAGCACAACCAGTTTTACAACCTCTTCTAGCGTAGTAAATAATTCTACTCCAAAAATACTTAAGAATGATACATACGGCGGTTACTACTCATATGCTGCTGCAACTGCCGACACGCAAGTCAACTCAATCCAAAACAAAGAAATAAAAACATCTATTTGTCCGTTTGCTTGGGGTCTTCCATCATCTGCGCAATACAATAATCTTAAATCATTAGCAAACCTCTCGAGCTATTCTGCCGCTAATGCCTCACCTTATAATTTTACTTACGCAGGTTATCGAAACGGTTCAAATTACACATCACAAACTACCGCAATCAGACTTTGGACGTCGACAATTTATAGCTCTACCTATGCATATTATTCAACATCATATTCCAATGCAAGCTACTCTTCAAACTATAAAAGATATGGCGAATCAGTACGTTGTATATTTATTAGAAATGTAGCAACTGTCAACTATTATGGTAATGGTACATCTCAGAACCCAGTATCTGGCGAAACTGCTTCGCAAACAAATGTAGAAATCAGTAATAGTTACATCTCAGCAAATGGTTTCTCGCGGGAAGGATATAAATTCACTGGTTGGAATACGCAAGCAGATGGCACTGGAGATTCTGTAAAAGCTGGCACACCGCTAAGTTCTCTAAACCTTAGTGATGGCGATACACTCAACCTATATGCACAATGGGGCGAAATACATACTGTTATGTATGATATCAATACAAATGATGCAAATGCCTCTGGCAATATGACAAATGTAAAACATATAAATGTCACCAAGAACGATACATTTGATTTATTTGCAAGTAATTATTCAAGGCAGAATTACGGATTTGCTGGATGGAGCACTAATCCTAATGCAGTAGTTAATAATGATAACTACACAATTTACGGCCCGAATGAAGGAATTACCGCTACGGATTCCTTTATAGCGGCGGCCAATAATAATAACGAGATAGTGTTATATGCCGTATGGGTACCAATCCAAAAAGACGCTAACGGGGATGATATGTCTTTGCAGACAGAGGATTTATTACTCGCCGAGCTCCAAGACGGGACTACGCTTGCTTCGAAACCAGTTGGTTACGTCACAGCATTAAAAGACGAACGAGACGGAGAAGTCTATACTGTAGCGAAACTCGAAGATGGAAATTTCTGGATGATCGAAAACCTTCGTCTCGACACAGCTGCGACGCACCAGGCAAACAGCGCTTCCCTCTCACAAGGATACGATGACGGATTCCTCGGATTGGCCGATCCAGAAACTGTAACCTTCAGAGCCATCACCGACTCAAATACATTTAACGGTGAAGACTTATACACATTAAGTGTAATTTTAGCCAAAAATTCAAATACTACATATCAAGCATACCGCTTCCCTAGATATGATAATCGAAATACCGCAAATAGAAACGCCGACCCACATTCAATAAACAATGTAAAATCAGAAGACTCGCATGCTGATTTAAGTACCAACATTTACTTATATGGTAATTATTATTCCTGGCCAGCAATCATTGCAAGCATTGATAACCACACAGAATCAACAGCACAACCAACCTCCTTATGTCCTTCTGGATGGGCACTCCCTGCAGTTAGTGGCCAAGGCTCGTATGCATACCTTGATACAAAAATAACAGACGAAAATGGAAATCCAGGCACTGGCTATACCGATGTAACCGTCGCAGCATCAAAGAGATGGCGACGCTTCCCAAATAATTTCATTCTCTCTGGCGTTAATATGAGCGCCTATGACGAGCATGTGTCTATACAATTCGGACGCGGCGGAACTGCATATTATTGGATTAATTCTACGGTATCAGGAGATTATGATTCTGCAAGGATTTTCCAAATGACGCATAAATCAGTTCTACTAGATGTTGGATATTATAAGTTCGCTGGGGTCTCGGCTCGCTGTACATTAGCTAAAAACCCAACTATTATTCAATATACTGCTGGCGTTGAGTCTATTTCAATTGACGGTACAACAATTGGAGATGGTGAAACAGTATTATTAGATAATATCGGTACTCATCAACTAAGTGTCACACTGAAACCAGGTTACTCACTTAGTTCTTGGTCTATTACTTCTGGTTCGGTTTCTAACTATTCTGCAACCACCACAAATCTCACCATCACTTCTGCCTCATCTACATCAATTGTAAAAGCAAATACTTACTTTAGCGGTACCTATATCCAAAACCTCAGCCCAAGTAGCTGTGATTTCAATTTGAAGACTGTGTTTGATAATCGTGACATGCACCAATATTCTATCAAGCGTATGGCCGATGGTAGATGTTGGATGATAGATAACCTTGATCTTGGTCGCACAGATTTAACCAAAAATCTCACGAGCTCTAATACCAACATTAGCTCAACTGTTACAGCAGCCACCTTTAATAGCTGGAAAAAGACTTCCGGCTCAGCCACCTATGATGCAGGCGAATTCATCCCAATCGAAGGCACCGACTCCACAACTGGCACAGCCTACGGCACAGCATATAATTATTATGCTGCTTCTGCTGGGACTATAACCGGAAATGAAAATAGCAGTAATGCCAACTACGATATTTGCCCTGCTGGCTGGAGATTACCAACTGGTGGCACCAATGGTGAGTTCAAAAAGCTTTACCAAAACCCAATGTATAATACACCATATTATATGCACGCCGCAATCTTAGATGGTGGTGCTGCGTTCGCCTATGCTGGTGGCTTCAGCAATTCAACCCCATTACAACAAGGCAACAATGGTAGCTATTGGGCATCAACATACGAAACAAGCACCAATATGCACCGTCTCTATGTTGACAGCTCCATGGTATTTGCAGATATGGGCGTTTCTCGTAATATTTCGGGCGCAATCCGTTGCGTACTCAAAGAAACAGTTATTTCGGACCTTCAATATCTACAAGATTTCAGGAACCTCACCGAAGCACAACTTGTCTCGGTCGCAGCATCTATGGAAGAAAACAAAGTATACAATTTGGTTGATAATCGTGACAACAAAACTTACGGCATCGCCAGAATGAAAGATAATAGAATTTGGATGGCCGAAAACCTCGATCTTGGTCGTACCACTCTCTCAACCGATCTCACAAACGCCAACACTAATCTATCAACAACAGTTACCGCCTCCACCTTCAACGGTTGGAAACAAACATCCGGAAATGGATCTTATTCTGATGGAATCTTTATCCCAATAAGTGGTGAGGATCCAACATCTGAGACAAATTACGGAACACTTTATAACTATCATGCCGCATCTGCAGGCACCATAACTGGAAACGCTAACTCAAATTATGCTACTAATGACATTTGCCCAGCCGGATGGAGACTGCCAACCAGCGACTCATCTGGAGAATTTCAAAATCTTTATAATAACTATTACACTACATCTGCCTTGATGCGTACTCCAGTAGCGCAGGGCGGAATGGCATTAGCTACTGCTGGTAGTTTTCGTAACGGAAGCCCAGGCGACCAAGGAGACACGGGATATTATTGGTCATTAACTTGGAGCAATGATACTGAAATGTATGGATTAACTATTAATAATTCTACGGTTCTGCCTAGCCGCAGCATGGCACGCAATGCAGGATTATCAATCCGCTGCGTAGTAAAGAAGACACCTCGTGCAGTAACAATAGTTTACGGTGAAGGAGTTATCGATGTAACAGTAAACGGTGTTTCTGTCGCAAATAATTCAACTATTTACATGGAGCCGGGCCTAACATATATACTAAAAATGACCCAAGCACTCGGATATTCCGTAGGAACCTGGTCAACAAATAGTGGCACCGTCACCTCTATAGACGATCAAACTGCGTATTACACTATGACCAATTATTCTTATGTCCGAATCACTGCTTATGGTGGGAATTTTACTGGTGATAATATGCAAAACTTGAGCCCAAGCAATTGTACAAGCACACCTAAAGCAGTTAAAGACACTCGTGATAATAAAGTCTATATCATTCAACGTCTCGCAGATGGCAACTGCTGGATGATGGAGAATCTAGATCTTGGACGTACAAATCTCACTACAGACCTCACTAGCTCTAACACTAACATTGCTGCTACTGTTACCGCATCTACCTTCAATAGCTGGAAGAAAACAACCGGGACTAATACCTATAATGCTGGTGAGTTTATTAGTGTAAGTGGTACAGACTCAACTTCTGGCACCGCCTACGGTACTCTCTACAACTACTATGCCGCTTCAGCTGGAACTATAACCGGAACCACTAACAGTATTAACGCCCAATATGATATCTGTCCAGCCGGATGGAGACTCCCAACTGGGTATAATGGAGAACAACAAGTTCTTTACTTATATCATTACAACTCTAACGCTCTTATGAGAGCATCTATTATTAACAATGGTGCCGCCTTTGCTCTTGCTGGTTACTTCAATAGTAGCTATCCATCAAATCAGGGAGCATACGGCTACTACTGGTCTTCCACCAGAGGTGGCAATGAAACCATGTATCGCATGAGTTTAAATACAGAAACTGTATGGACAAACATTGGCACAGAAAGACGCAGCGGATATTCTATCCGGTGTATCCTGAAAGAACCAAAAACCATCTCTAAACTAACTTATCTACAAGACTTTAATAATCTTTCTGCGGATGATAAAACCACTGTGTTATCTTCTATGGAATACAATACCATCTACAGCCTCATAGACACGCGCGACAATAAGTCTTATGGGATTGCCAAGATGAAGGATGGTATGGTTTGGATGGCCGAAAACCTCGATCTTGGTCGCACGTCACTCACCACGAATCTTACTAGCAACAATACAAACATTAGCACATCCGTCCCAGCTGCAACATTCAACAGTTGGCTCACTACGTCAGCAGTAGGGACAAACGATAATGGTGAATTTATAACAATCGACGGCACCGATGAAACCTCAGGCACTGCTTATGGCACAATTTACAATTTCTATGCTGCTTCGGCTGGCACCGTCTCAGGTTCATCTCACATCGCAAATGCCGACTATGATATCTGCCCTGCTGGGTGGAGACTCCCAACTGGTGGCCCATACGGCGAAATCTATAATCTATACACCATTCCAGACTACAATTCACCAACCCTTTATAGAACTGCAATCACGAGTGGTGGCGCCGGTTTCTCACTACCAGGAGTGGCCTATTCTGGTGCGCCTGAATATACCTCATATTTTGGCAGCTATTGGACTTCCACTACGGCTAGTAGCACTCTAGTTCACCGAGCCAGTATGAATAAATCCAGTGTCGGCGCAGACGGTAGCGACAACCGTTCGCCACTTGGCTCGATTCGCTGTGTCGCAAAAATTACAGATAAAACCATTTCTGATTACACATACATGCAAAACTTCCGCACACTCACTACCGAAACAAAAGCAAAACTCTTGAGTTCGATGGCGGACAACACGAATTACACATTAATTGACACCCGCGACAATGCTTCATATACAGTCGCAAAATTAAAAGACGGTAATATCTGGATGACTAGAAACCTCGATCTTGGTCGTACTGATATTTCAGTAAATCTTATGTCTACGAATACAAACATCGATGTGCCATCAGTCTCCGCAGCTACCTTTAATGGCTGGAGGAAAACAACCGGCTCTAGGACATATACAGATGGTGAGTTTATCTCAAGCCCTAATACAACGTATGGTACTTTCTATAACTATCATGCCGCATCAGCGGGAACCATCACTGGCACCACAAATAGCAACAATGCCTCATATGACCTTTGCCCAGCCGGATGGAGACTCCCAACTGGAGGCAACTCTGGAGAACAAAAAGCTCTCTATAGCAACAATGCTTATAACTCAAGTGCATTGATGCGGACACCTATTGAAAACGGGGGAGCCGCGTTCTCTCTTGGTGGATATTTCTACAGTGGTGGTATAGAAGGTCAAGACTCTGTCAGCTATTATTGGTCATCCACAAGATACAACGATAGTATTATGTATTATATGGTAATTTCAACATCAAGTGTAACCCCAGTAGATACCGGTAATCGAAATGGTGGTTTTGCCATGCGCTGTATCGCGAAATAAAAAAATAGCCTCCTTAAAAGCCATTTTGGTGCCCGGAGCGGGAATCGAACCCGCACGGATTTCTCCATTCGATTTTAAGTCGAACGCGTATACCAGTTCCGCCATCCGGGCGCCGTGACCATATTATACCACATTAATCTAAGTATTGCACGGCTTCTGTCGCTGCTACCGCACCATCGCTTGCCGCCGTAATCAACTGGCGAACGGCTTTTGTTCTACAATCACCAGCTACAAAAACGCCTTCAGCTGACGTGTGGCAGTCTTCGCCAGCCTTAATATAGCCACCATCAAGATCAATTAATCCTTCAAAAATCTCAGTAGCCGGCACACGCCCAATCGCAACAAAGATCCCATCAACTTCTAGTTTTCGCTTCTCACCTTCTGGGTTTTCAACAATGAGACCCTCTATTTTTTTATCGCCAACATAACCAACCGGCTTACTTTCCATCACGAATTCAACATTTTCTTTTTCGCGCAGTTTGTCTACCGTCATTGCATCACCACGGAACCTACTTTTGTGTTGCACAACATATACTTTAGAAGCCACATCTGCAAGATAAAGCGCCTCATGAAGTGCTGAGTTCCCACCACCAACTACTGCAACCGGTTTATTCTTATAAAAACCGCCGTCACAAGTTGCGCAGTAAGAAATACCCCGTCCAGTGTACTTTTCTTCGTCTTCTAAACCGAGTTTTCTTTCGTGTGCACCAACTGCAATTATCACAGACTTTGCAGTCACTATTCCGTCCTCAGTAGTAATCTCTTTTAAATCGCCACCGAGTTTTACGCTTAACACTTCAGTATATTCAATCTCGGCGCCGAACTTTTTGGCTTGTTCTAATACTCCATTCATCAGCTCCACACCAGAAACACCAGTTACGCCAGGGTAGTTCGCAACCTTGTGTGTTGTAATAATCTGCCCACCCGGAGCCTTCCCTTCTAAAACGATTACTTTTTTATTAGCCCTTGCAGCATATATTGCGGCTGTAAGCCCTGCCATTCCGGCCCCAATAATTGCAACATCGTATATCTTTTCTTCCATTTATTTCTCCAACATTTTTGCTAATTTTTTTGGCGAAACCACCCCCTCTTCGCGCGCAATTTCTTTTCCGTCTCTAAACAACACTAAGCATGGAATTGTATAAACTCCATAAGAATCCGATAGTTCCTCAAAGTCATCAACATTTACAGACACAACTTTTAAATCATTTTCTTCCCCAAATTTCTCAACCACTGGCTTCATCATCTGGCATGGCCCACACCAATCGGCATTAAAATCAACCAAAACTAAGCCCGCAGCTTCCAGCACTTCAGAACTAAAATTTTCGTCTGTTCCTTTAATCATTTTTACTCCTTAATGTATTATATCATTGCAAATCGGACAGCGTCTGAAGATCAAATTCTTTTTCAATGTCCTTATTCAGCTTATCGGTCTTTTCTGAAAAAACTTTTATACTATTACTTAAGCCATCATTGATTTCTGAAATCCGGTTTTTATAACAAGTGTCAATGCAATCCGAAAGCTTCGTGCCACCATCCGCCATCTCATTTAAGAACTCATTTACTACGTCCACCACAACTTTAACTTTTTCGTTCTTGAATTCGTCCGCCTTAATCTTCAGATTACTAAGCTTCGGTTTTACTCCTCTAACTTTATCGCGCGAAATCTTGCTAGAAATATAATTTTCCTTTACAGCCTTTGTAATCTCATCGATTTTATCTTTAAGATTTTTAATCTCCGGCAACAAATCTTTTTTAGATTCCAAAAGATTAAGATAATATTGAAGTCTCGTTTTGTAACCGCTCATTTGATTATTTAAAAACGAAAGTCCATTTAGTTTTTCTGCTTCCGTCTTCATGACGGACAATTTGTTATTATATGTTTCGTTGTCGTTAGATTGCACTGCAATCTTAATAAAATTAAGATTAAGATTGATTTCTTCTTTTACACTGCTTAGCGTTGCAGTTTGCCTCTCATATTCCTTCTTCACTATTGAATAAGTTTCGTACAAAGTTAAAGTAGCAAATATTGCCATTACGACAAATGCTACAAATACTTTCTTTAATTCTCTCATTATAACCCCGCTGTTGCTGCATTAACCATATTAGCATACGCCGTTCGACCCGCTGGCGTTAGATGAATTCCGTCGCTATATAAATAACTTGGGTTTGCACTAGCAATTGGACCCCAATCCGCTATTCTTACATTACCATAATTATTTGCCGCCCATCTTAATGTGTTATTCTGTGCGTCACGGTTAGAATAACGAAGATATCCAGTAATAAATACAAATTGATGTCCTGGACCAGCCGCTTCCATAATGCTTTGAAGCGTACCGGTGCCAAATGAACAATAATTTGTGATAAGACCAATCACAATCACGCGTGGCAAATTACCGCCATTCGCCGCACGATATCCCGCTAAAAGATTAATCGCATCATACATATTTCTATTTTGCATCGCATCTACAAATGCACCCGGCACTGTGCTATAAATTGCGCTAGTTGCACCTAACACCACCGAATCACCAATTACCATTACTCGCGCCGAACTGAGCCTAGAGGCAATGCCATAATTTGGAGTGTTATATTTAGCACGACCACCGCCTCCGCCACCACCACCATAAACTACACCGGCAGGATATGGCTTAGCGTAATCCTCTACCGCATCAAAGAATTTCATTGTGTCATTCGTAAACACTTTCATCATGCCGGCCATACCGCTGTAATCCACTTTTGCTACCTGGGCGGAAACAGCGTCTTTTTTATTCTCTTCAACAGCCACCGCACCTTCTGCCAAATTCTCTTCAATCGATGATTTATCCGGCGCCTTAATTAATGACAAAATCGGCAAGATTAAACTGAGAAATAGTAAAACTGCAAAAATGATTTTATGTTTTTTACTAAACGGTACAATCACGTGTTTTAACAAAATCGATAGTATTATACTAAAGATTATCGCTAGGTATGGCACCAGTTCTTGTGGCAAGAACGTAAATAGCTTTGGCAACAATAAGTAAAGCCCCCAGTGTAAAAGATAAATAAAGTATGATAAGGAGCCGAGATATTCTAGTGGCCTCAAAATCCTTAGCATTCTTTTAGTCTGAAGTTTCAAAATCGCAAAAATCATTATTATCGTAATTACCGCTGACGCCGGCAAAGCAAAGCAAAATGCAAAAGCCGTCGAAAAATGAACAAACACAGACATCGTTATTAAGGACACGGTCGAAAGTAGCAGTACCAACTTATAAAACCGCCTAGTTCTTGGTGCTTTGAGTCTTCTTGGCTCCAAATACATCGCCAGTACCGCACCGGCTAGAAACGCTCCCGCATGCGAATCAATACCAAAGTAGGCTCTGTCATATAGTCCAAAGAATCCGCCATACACACCCATTAATAAATATGAAACGATTGCAAGCCCTAGGCATAGCAAACCAAATTTTTTATACTGCGTAGCTGCTTTTACTTTATAATGCGCTGTCGAACGATAGAAGACCGCCATCAAGGCATAGAATAACAAACATAGCTGCAGCTCAAGTGCTAGAAACCACGTCTGATTAAACAAATTCGGGATTAATGCCGTCTCGTAAGATGAACCATTAATAATCGACATAATATTAGTTGTAAATGTCGCAGCATAAAGTGTATTCGGCCTCGCCCGAGTCAACATATCTGGATCCACGAAATAAGCGAGGCTAAGCGTCAAGATAATACAAAAGACTAGCGCCGGCAAAAATCTCACGATGCGGTTTTTAAAGAAATTAAAGAAACCTCTAAAAGTTCCGAATCTGCGACCTCTACGTTTTTTCTCACGGACTAGCTTCTGCGCAATCAAAAACCCAGACAATACAAAGAATAACTCTACCGCTACAAAACCACCCGGCAATACATCTGAAAAACAGTGATAAATTACGACTAAAGCAATTGCAAGAAAACGTAAACTATCGAGCCCAAAAATCCTCTTTGGTGAAGCTACACTCCTACTCATACTAAGATAATTATAGCACGAGTCTAGACTTTATTGATTACTGGAATCACAATTGGCGTGTGGCCGGTTGCATCAAATAGGATATGTGTGATATCCTCTTTAATCTCTTCTTTTAGAACCTTCATTTCTGGGTCGGTTGAAATTGATTTATCAGTCTTCTGGCGAAGATAATGACGAATCTTGCCAATTAATTCTTCAGAATTATCAAGATATATAAATGCACGAGATACAATGTCTGGCGTCTTCATGAGGTGCCCAGTCTTTTTATTAAGTGTAAGAACAATCACAAAGATACCTTCGCGTGAAATATGGATTCTATCCTTCACCACCGCTTCATGTACCGGCTGATCGGCGTCATCATATAGTTTATTACCAACATAAATCCTGCCAGCTTTTCTAATCGTCTTTTCTGGTGTTAATTCCACAATGTCACCGTCATCCGCAAGTAGAATCCTATCGTGCGGGATGCCAATCACGTTCTCTGCCATCTCGGCATTGTGCTGGAGCATGTAAAACTCACCGTGATATGGCAAATAGTTGGTCGGATGAAGCCTTGTTACGAATTCAACATGGTCTTCATAATATGCGTGACCAGAAAGGTGAAGTGGTCCAATATTTGTTAGATGCGTCTTGCCGTTTTGAATCACCTGCGCACCTTCACGAAGCAACCCATCCACCGTCGTCACTACATGTGGCTCATTACCAGGAATTGGGTTTGATGAAAACACAATCGTATCAGTCGACTTAATCTTAATATATTTATGTGCACCGGTCACCATGCGGTTAAGCACGGCGTTAAGTTCACCTTGCGAACCCGTACAAACAATACAAACCTTTTCGTCTGGAAGTTTAATAATGTCTTCCATTTTTACAATAGTATCTTTTGGCACCTTGATAGACTTTGCCCTCAGCGCCACTTCGACGTTATTAATCATCGAAAAGCCCGAGAATGCCACTTTGCGGCCTCTTGCAGCTGCCTCTTTCAAAATGAGTTCGATACGTTGAATTTGCGACGAAAAACAAGAAATAATCACGCGGCCATTAGCGTAGTGGTCCATTACTTTACCAAGATTATCGCCAACATCAAATTCCGAGTGTGGGTGTTTCCCTGGCGAATCGATATTAGTCGACTCATTCATCATTAGGTCGATGCCTTCTTTGGCCACGATTTCATCGATGCGTTCGTAATCAGTCTGTACGCCCATTGGGTTAGCCTCAGCACGCCAGTCACCAGACATATAGATGAGACCGTTCGGTGTACGAATCACAATTGCGGTATTACCCGGAATTGAGTGAAGCGTATGAATAAACTCCACCGAAAAATGCTCTGACACCTTAATAATCTCGTGCTTAAACGGATCTACCACGTTGTAGTTATAGTCCGGCACGTCTTCTAGCTCAGACATTTGCTTTTTAATCATGCCAATTGTAAAATCAGTGCCATAAATCGGGGTAAGTGGGTTAAAATGCGGAAGCAAATGCCTACACGCCCCAATATGATCAAGGTGCGCGTGCGTAAAGAGAATTGCTTTTACTTTGTCGCGATTATCATCTAAGTATTTAATATCTGGGATCAGATAATTCACACCAGGATAATCCTCGCCCGCAAACAACACGCCCATATCTACCACAATCATCTCGGTTTTATACTCAATAATGGTCATATTTTTACCGATACCGAACTCGCCAAGACCGCCAATCGGGATAATACGGACAGATTCTGGATCCGGACGCATGTTTTTGAGCTTCGCATTAGTAATCTGTTCGCCTTTATAACCGTTGTAGCGTGATTTATTTACCGGTACACCGATAATATGCTGTGTGGCCTGCGCGTTCACATCTTGAGATAACATTCTCTGGTGATGTACCATCTCGCCTTTTTTCACCGAAACCGAAAGATTAACTTTACGTTTCTCCGCCTCTTCTTTAGCTTTTTCCTTCGCAGTTGGTTCTTTTACGGCTTTCACGGCCTTCGCCTTCGTCGCAGTTTTCTTTACAGGTTTTACCAAAGCTTCATCTTTTCCGCCTGGTTTAAAGTTTGAGTT
Organism: uncultured Candidatus Saccharibacteria bacterium; assembly: GCA_964499905.1. GTDB lineage: Bacteria > Patescibacteriota > Saccharimonadia > Saccharimonadales > Saccharimonadaceae > Nanosyncoccus. The sequence goes on from CAZCPT010000003.1 coordinate 45,907, forward strand.
GAAGTTGCGATTTTGCGCTTCTTCAAACTGCTTTTTGATGTCCGGCAAACGCTCTGCCCTCAGTTTTAAGAGCCGGGCACGCCGCTCTTCTTCTTTTTTATTCATATAATCCTTTTAATTACAAGTGTATATCAGCTACCTCTATTGTACTAAATTCCTTGCTTTTTTTCAAGTCTTTGCTATAATTATGTTATACAGAATTGACCGGCTCGAAAAGAGACGGTATTTTTAGGCCCAAGGTCAGAAAGGAAATATGGAAAATCTCGATTTAAAGCAAATGTCCGCCATGGTTGACATCATTGCCGAAGAAAAAGGTCTGCCAAAAGAGACCGTTTTAAATGTTATTGAACAAGCTATTGCCGCCGCTTGGCGTAAAGATAATGGTGATCGCGACATGAACGTCCGCGCCGTTCTCAATACCAAAACCGGTGAAGCCGATGTGTTTGTAGCCCGTGAAGTCATCGAAGATGGCCTCGCTTACAACCCATCTACCGAAATCCCACAGAAGGAAGCTGGTAAAGGCGCCAAGGTTGGCGACGTGATTGAAGAAAAAAGCAAAGTTACCACTTTTGGCCGCGTTGCCGCTATGACCGCTAAGCAAGTTGTCATTCAACGCCTCCGCGAAGCCGAAAACGACGCTGTCCTCACCGCCTTTGAAGACAAAATCGGTACCATTGTTACCGGTACTGTCTCCCGCGTTGAGCCACGCCTCGTTCGCATCGACCTCGGTCGCGCCAGCGGTATCATCCCTCGCTCCGAGCAAATCGATGGCGAATATTACACCGTTGGTAGCCGTATTAAGGTTTACATCAAGAATATCGAACGCGGCGACAAAGGCGCTCAGCTCATCCTCTCTCGTGGTTCTGCTGAGTTCGTCGAATGTCTCTTCCGTCAAGAAGTCCCAGAAATTGAAAACGGCACCGTTAAAATCTGTGGCATCGCCCGCGAAGCTGGCCGCCGCACCAAGATTGCCGTTACCGCTACTGTCCCTGGCATCGACCCAGTTGGTACCTTCGTTGGTGGCCGTGGCGTCCGTGTCCAAGCCGTAATGAACGAAATCGGCGAAAAAGAGAAAATCGACATCGTCACCTGGAGCGACAACCCATCCGAATACATCCGCGAAGCCCTCAGCCCTGCCGAAATCAACAAGGTTGATATCGATGGCAAAAAAGCCCGCGTCTTCGTTAGCGAAGATCAGCAATCCATCGCCATCGGCAAGCAAGGCCAAAACGTCCGTCTCGCCTCTAAGCTCACCGGCTACGAAATCGACATCGAACTCGTCAAATCTTCGCCAAAGAAGAAAAAGCAAAACGTTGAGGATTCCCTCCTCTCCGCGCTCGAAGAAGCCGAAGAATAAAAAGCATGAAAATACCCCGTCTGAAACCAGACGGGGATTTTTGTTTACCGCTCCTGCTCTAAATTCCTCTCGGAAATGTCAACCGACACTCTCGATGCAAACATCGAAATCATCACATTGACCGTAGTCACAAGAAGAGTAGAACCGATGATAAGCGCCGTCAGCACGAGTTTAAGGAAGAAGTTAGAAGGAACAGTGATAAAATGCTTCACCAGTGCAACCACCAGTATCACGGCTTCGCCAAAGGCAAAAGCAAGTATCACGTCCATATCGAACCTCTCGATAAACACGAAGCGATGATTGCTCCGTTCACTCTTACGGACATCAATGTAATTGTATCCCAGAATAAACATGAGAGCCACCGAAAAAACTGCGACGATTACGTAGAACGGTATATTAATGTTCGATCCCTGCATCACTGCATCCCCCTTTTTATGGATTATACTTATATTATAGCACAGAATTGCAAAAAAGTCAATAATGCTTATGCTTAAAACCAAATTAACAGATAGAAAAACTCCCGGGAGACCCGGGAGTAGGTAGATGCTTTTTAGGTAACGATTCTGGCGGCTCGCCGCAGCTTTTTCTGAATAGGCGCCTTGACCTCAGGCGGTACTTTGAGATCATCGAACAGCTTCTCGATGTAGACGATCCAGAAAAGGACCAGCTTGTTGTCGTTGTCGTCGTCAAGAGCAAAGACTATGATCATCAGTAAAAAAACGTGGAGTACAGCTAGTGTTGCGAAAGCCTCGCCCGGAAGTTTCACGAAAAGAAGAACGAGAAGCCCCAAGCAAAGCAGTATTGCAATCACACCCTTGATGATGTTCTTTGTTCTAATCTTCTTAGCTTCCTTCTTGTAGTTCTTCACCTCTAGATCAAGCATCTCAACAGCGTTGTTCAACTTCTGTTCCGGAGAAAGGTCATCGTCTTCGACGATGGAGAAATCGGCATACTCTCTAATCATAAAGAGATTTCCGAGCACGCCACCTTGTCTGATGGCTCTCCAAGCTTCGTCCCTAAAAATGTTTTGCATCCTTAGTCCCCCCATAATATTAATTTACATAAAGCTCCCAAAAAACGCTTTACAACTCACATTATAGCACAAAATAGTAAAAAAGTCAATACTGCTTATGCATTAACAGATAAAAAAGGCCCCCGCGGGTAGCGGGGGCAAACTCATAACTTGTTCCGGAATTCACGCGGAACTTCATCATCATCCAGCACGTCTTCTATATCATAATCTACGCTAATTCCCCTGTAGCGCTCTTTAAGTTTTCTCTCAATTCTAAGAGAAGAAACCGTTGCGCCGATTAAGAATACGAAGACTATGATACCAGCAGTGAACACAAAGAGGACTAACACAACAAAAATCGCCAAGACCACGCTGAGAATCGTGCCGCCAGTTTTGGTAATTAGCGAAGAAAAACCATCGCAAAAGAAGAAAATCAACACCGTAATTGCGATACCTACCGCAATACAAATTGCCGTTTCACTCTTAAAACGATTCTCAATGATGGCGAGATAAGTACCGTCTGGATTGGACTTCAGATCCTCTTTTGTTTTCTTTGATACCTTGGGATCAAGGTATCCCACCCAATATGAAAAGAACCCGCCGATGAACAGAGCTATGAGCCAAAATGGAAAAGTACTTTCGTGCATTTTTAGCACCCCCCTATGCAGAATAAATATATTATAGCATAAATACTAAGTTTTGTCCATAAAAATACCCCCGCTCGGCGGGGGTGCTGGGTATTATTCTGTCTCGTATTTAATCTCTAAGCCGTATCTGTCTTGATAGAGCTTTTCGTACGACATCGCCGTAATTGTTTCCCCAATCAGATGGAGAGACAGCACAATGGCGAAGAATACAGGGATTAGCACGAAAGCAATGAGAACGATTAGGGCTCCTTTGAAGAATCCACCGCCAAAGCTAGCAAGCATCGGCAAGTAACTCTGGCAAAAGAACGCTACAGCCGCCGCAACGATGATCAGAACCGTCAGATTGAGATAAAAATACGGAGAAAAGTGTTCCCTTATAATAACCACGGGCGGCTCAGTTTTAAGCCTCTTGCGGTAATCCTCGACGGCCTCCCTATTAGCCTTGGAAACATACAGCTTGCAGTACCCAAGCGCAAACATCAGAAAGCCCCCGAAAAGAAGAATAATAATCCAGACTGGCAACGTACCTTCCATTTTTTACACCCCCATATTTAGTTGTAGGAACTACCTATCATTATAGCACAAAACAGAGAAAAAGTCAATACTGCTAAAGCTAAGAAAAACCCCGCTTCTCGCGGGGTTTAGGGCCTAATATGGAATGTGTTCAATTTTAGCACCGTAGTGCCGTTCGTAATGCCCCCTAATGTGCTTATTGGCAAAATAATTGCCGGAAATGTAAACCATCAGTTCGAAAATCGTGACAACGCCATAAAGAATAAATGTTACAAAGTAGACTAGCGCAGCCCTAGCGATTCCCCCACCCATTCCTACGATTAACTCTTTTGAATCAAAGATTATAAAGAGTACATATGCTGCGAGAGCGACAAGAAGTGATAATACAAGTGCAAGTGTAGGTGGGACTCGATCATGAATCGATACTGTTGGACGCGGAGTGGACCAATCTTCTTTATCGATATGCTCGAGTTTTAGTTTACATGATTTTGGCACATATGGGTTAAAGTACCCCAGTAGAAACAGGGCAATTGTCCCCAGAATCAAAACCACAGCCCATATTGGTAAAGAACTACTCTGCGCCACAAAACGCACCCCCTTTCAAGTAATACTTATATTATAGCATAAAAACTAATGGTTGTCTACTTACTATCTACACAGTAAGTCTTACCTTCTTCAAGTTTATAAAGAATGGCAAATTGGCGTTTGTTTCCCTGTTTTGCGTACTCACCATCACAAATACCGCCCGCAACTAAATAAATCACATGCTCAGAAAACGGGCTCTTACCAGAAATACTAATCTTTTTATTACTCGACGAAGACAACTTACTATTCTCATTAAATGTCACCTTATTTATTTCGCCGTCTGCTGCCCAGTTGTTTGTAATCACTAAGCTATAAGGCGTGCCACTTGGATCTAAGAATGTATTTTTATCCGCCGAGGCGCCGTTCATGTAAGTCTTAATAACCGCACAGGCCGTATCACCAGAAGCACAAGTCATGTCCTCTTTGCCAATCCACATACCAGATTCCGGCAAATTCCCAGCATTATTCGTCTGGTATTGCACTATTGACGTGCTGAGACGCGCCATATCATTACGGCGTACTACGTCTCTCTTTGCAGGAGTAGATTTGTTCTTGTCATCCTCTTCTTCCTTTTTCTTCTGTTCAGACTCCTCAGTTGGCACTTCGTGCTCTGTCTCTGGGAAACCAACCGATGTGAGGGCCGTCTCAATCGCTTCAGCATTCTTAGCTGAAATCACCAGATAAGTATTTTTATAAAATACATTATAAGAAACTAATGTGTAGTCATAATCATAATTAAATCTGTAGAACATCTTTAATTCTTCAGTGTTTTCGAGTTCCGAGCCAATCTCTGAATAGTCGCCATCGTACTCCTTCATTGAAGGCATTGAGTTATGGTCAATCTTTAGAACATAGTAGTCAATCGTGGCATAGTCGCCTTCCGGCTCCTCAAGAGTTTTCTCAAGGATATCCTCGTCTCCGCCTTCTTCGTAAGCGCGACAGTGAAGGGTTTTATAGACATCGCCCACACCTTCGTCACTAAGATTATGCACATAAAGCCCGTTAGTGAGGCAAAAACGTCTTACATCAATAATCGTCGGCACCCCAGATTCGTAATCAACTACTTCTGGCTCTGGTTCTGGCTCTGGTTCTGGCTCTGGCTGCGGACGACCAAACAAAACCATTGCCATAATCACAATCGTAGCAATAATTAGCGCAAAAATCACACCCACGATAATCACGATCTTCTTAGAATTATCATTCTTTGGCACCTCAGCCGGATACCCCTGTTGTACTGGATAACCATAGCCCATCGGATCCTGCATTTGTGGTTGCATCATAGGTTGCATAGGTTGCTGCATCGGTTGTTGCATTTGCTCCGGCATTGGCTGCATTGGGGGCGCCTGAGGCGGCATCTGTTGCATCTGAGGCAGCGTCTGTTCTGGCATCGATTGCATAGGCGGTTGTTCCGGAGCAGGTGTGCCCAGTGGCTGAATCGGCTGCCCCATCGAATCTAGTGGCAAATCTGATTGTTTGATTCGGCTTTCATCAAAAGTAAACGAACCAAAACTCGGCCCTTCATTCATTCCGAAGGAACCTTGGCCTAGATTTTGGTTTCCGTATCTATTTCGCCCATCCATACCTATTTAATACCATAAACGTAATGAAAAATCAATTATTGGTCATCGATGCAATACACACCAGCACCCTCAAGCCGATACATTACGGCAAAGTTTCGCTTCCGCGATTTTACAACAACATCGTTATCGCAGCGACCACCCGGAATAATATAAATCACATGTTCTTCAAATGGACTATCGCCACCAATTGTGTAGCCGTCGTCTTTTTCAATAAGTTTTGAATTCTCATTAAAAGTAAGGTTCCCAAGATCAGAATAAACACCCCAGTTAGGCGTGATAAGTACACTATAAGGCGTACCGTCTGGATCATAGAATTCGTTTTTGCCACTACCTTCGGCTACAGATGAGTTCATATATTTACGGACAAAATCACATGCTGTATTGGTCGAATTATTAATTATACAAGTATCACTTTCAAATTCCTTAACGCCCTTCCAAGAAAACGGACCTGGCAGATTATCAGAAAGATTACTATGATTAGTCTGATATTGCACCAGCGAAGTATCTACTCGTGACATGTCATTACGACGAGCAGTATCACGCTGCGAACGCTGCAAAGCCTTCATTTCAAAGTCATCGACTTTCTCTTCCTTGTATTTGCTATTCCTTGAATCTTCACCACGAAGAGCAGTTAATATTTTTTCAATGTCATCCTTGTCAGATGACTGAATCATCAATAAATCTTTTTTATCAATAACAAAATACAGATGACTATAAAGGCTTCCACCATACATCTCTTTATGGTCATCAGATTTATCAATCCACACTACTGAGCCATCATTCTTCGACTCGTCATAGTCTTTCATCATTTCGGTCTCAAGTGCTGGCTTTTTAAAAGTGATAAACCCTACTATCAAACTCTCACCTTTTGTACAGGCAATTACTTCTTCTACGTCTTCACTATACCCAGTGTCAAGAGAAGTGTTAATATTCATATCATTTTTTTCGCAATATGATTTAACAGAAGCATAAGAAATCTTTTTACTATTACTACCCCCACCATTAAACATACCTGGCAATAAGAAAGTCGCTGCTAGTAGCAATCCACCCACTAAAACCATTATTACGACAAAAGTTAGTCTAGATTTAAAACTGTTACTGGCACCGCCGCGCATTGAACCCATACTGGCCATCGACGGACCATAAGGATCGATAGGCTGCTCGTAAGGCATTTGGTTATAACCTTGCATCATCGGTTGCTGCATCTGTGGTTGCATCGGCTGGCCCATAGGCTGTCCCATCGGCTGACCATAGCCCCTTGGTTGGCCGTATCCACGCATTGGACGAGTAGGCCTAGCATATGGATTCACCGGTTGCTGCATCTGTGGTTGCCCCATAGGTTGTTGCATCTGAGGCTGCATCGGCTCCATTGGCTCTCGCATAGGCATGTCCATAGGCGCTTCACCATAATTATCAATTGGTTCATTCATCGGCGCACCGTAATTATCATCATAATTATCTGGCGCGTTATCTAGTCCATAATTATTATCGTCCATATCTTTATCATATCATAAGCACTATCTAAATAACAGAAAGAAAAATCCACCCCTTAGGGTGGATTTTCCATAATTTGGCACCTTCCTAGTTTCCCGCTGATGCAGTATAATCGGCGCGACTGGGCTTGACTTCTGTGTTCGGAATGGTAACAGGTATTACCCCAGCGCTATGGGCACCAATTTATAACAAAAGGACGTCTTTTGTTACGATTGATGCCTAAAGGTGTAGATTTTAAATGACGTCTCGGTGCGAGCACCGATTGCTAGCTAAGTTCAAAACATAAAAAGGCGATGGACCTATTAGTACGCTTCGGCTCCATATGTTGCCATACTTCCACCTTGCGCCTATCAACCAGATCTTCTTTCTGGAGTCTCCTAGGG
>CAZCPT010000004.1:0-46794 GCA_964499905.1 uncultured Candidatus Saccharibacteria bacterium
AAGATGAGAAGTCTTATCTAGATAAACTCGTATTTCAGGGCCTTGTTTATCGTTATGCCGAAAAGAGCCTTGAAGATGTCGCAAAGCTAACTATCCCAGAATGCCGAAAACTGCTTGAAAAAGTCGATGAAAAGCGTGACGAAAAACATAAGGTTTTGCCACGTATTGATTACGAATTATCGGTGGTCGACAAGATGGGCTACAACGGTTATTTCTTAATTGTGCAGGACTTCATTAACTGGGGTAAGGGGCAACGTATTGTTTACGGACCAGGGCGTGGCTCGGCGGCTGGCTCAATTCTGGCTTACGCACTTCGTATTACCGAACTTGATCCATTAAAGTACGATTTACTTTTCGAAAGATTTTTGAACCCAGACCGTATTTCAATGCCAGATATCGATACTGATATTCAGGATACTAGGCGTGATGAAGTGATTGAATATTGTACTAGAAAATATGGCGAGGGAAGAGTCTCAAATATTGCTACGTTTGGTAAGATGATGGCCAAAAACGCCGTACGTGATGTGGCACGTGTGCTAGAAGTACCGTATGCCGAGGCGGACCGTATTGCAAAAATGGTACCAGACCCGGTGATGGGCCACCACGTTAAGCTTTCTGACGCAATTAAAAATGTACCGGATTTGAAACACGAATACGAAACCAACCCGACCGCGAAGGAAGTGATTGATTTTGCATCACGGCTTGAGGGGACGATTAGAAACCATGGCGTGCATGCTTGCGGTGTGATTATTGCGCCGGATGATCTAGTTAAATTCTTGCCACTTGAAGTTTCGGCCAAAGGCCCGATTGCCGCGCAATTTCCAATGGGGCAGGTTGAAGAACTAGGGCTCCTCAAAATGGACTTCTTGGGGCTTTCAAACCTATCCGTAATTAATAATGCGCTTCGTATGATTCGCAAGGTCTACCACGATGATATTAATCTTTCGAATTTACCACTGGACGATAAAAAGACTTATGAATTATTCCAGCGCGCAGAGACAACCGGTGTATTCCAGCTTGAATCCGCAGGCATGAAGCGCTACCTAAAAGACCTGAAAGCCTCCACATTCGAAGATATTATCGCTATGGTGGCACTTTACCGCCCAGGTCCGATGCAGTTTATTGATTCATTTATTAAAAGAAAACATGGTGAAGAGCCAATTACTTATCTACATCCGGGTCTTGAAAATTCACTGAAGAATACTTATGGCATTTTGATTTACCAGGAACAATTCATGCAGATTTCCAAGGAATGGTGCGGCTTCACTGGTGGCCAGGCAGACACTTTGCGTAAGGCCGTGGGTAAGAAAAAAGTTGATCTCATGAAAAAGGTGAAGCCGGAGTTTATTAAGGGCGCTGTTGAAGTTGGTGGCGCCACAGAAGAAATTGCGGAAAAATTCTGGAGCCAACTCCTAGACTTTGCAAACTACTGCTTTAATAAGTCTCACGCCGCATGTTATGCTTTAATTGCTTATTGGACGGCATATCTCAAGGCTCATTATCCAGACGCCTTTATGGCGGCACTGATGACGTCTGACATGCGCTGGACAGACCGCCTAGCGATTGAAATTGCTGAATGCAAACGCATGGGGCTAAAGGTACTTGGCCCAGATATTAATCAGTCTTATGGCGATTTTGGTATCGTGGGCGGCGAAAAAACCATTCGCTTTGGGCTCTCCGGTATTAAAAGTATGGGTAAAGCCTTAGTAGAAGACATTGTGATTCCAGAACGTGACAACAATGGGCCGTTTAAGTCGGTTTGCGATTTTGCTAAACGCGTAGATTCAACTAAATTTAATAAGAAATCTTGGGAAGCCGCCATTAAGACCGGGGCATTCGATAGATTTGCTTCACGTTCTGATTTACTGTTTAACCTTGAAGCAATTCAGGCGTATGGGGCTAAGGTACAAAAAGACGTTGGTTCTGGACAAACTGATCTCTTCGCTATGATGGGTGAGGTTGGTGCGGTGCCAGAAGTGGAAATTAAACCTTCACCAACTCAGTTTAGTGACAAAGAACAACTATTATGGGAACGTGATTTAATGGGGCTTTACCTTTCGGCGCACCCGCTCGATAAATATGATATATATTTTGACGAACAAACACACCCTTATGATTTAATTACGCCAGAAAACAATAATAAAGTTGTGACAATCGGCGGCATCATCACAAATGTCCGTACAATTCTCACGAAAAAAGGTGACAAAATGGCATTTATCAAAATGGAAAATAAATCCGCCGAAACCGAATTTATTGTATTCCCAAGCGTATTTCAGGAGTGTGGCGCCAGGCTGGTAGTAGATAATGTGGTGCGCGTTACTGGTAAAATCAATGCCACTGATAAAGACGGAAATGTCACCTCAGACGCTAAAGTTACTGCCGATACGGTTGAATTAATCTCTGATGAGATGCTCGAAGCGTACCAACCAACCGGCACAAAACTAGCGGCACCGGTTGCGGCGGCTGGAAGTAAGAAGCGTTATGGTAAATCTTCGGCTGAAAAGGTTTACGGCCAGAAACCAGTTGATAGTTCCGACGATACTCCTCACGTGGTCGTAAACCCACCAAAAGACCCAAGAAAAGAAAGACTCTATCTTCTCATCGAAAACCCAGATGATACCGATACATTGTCTGCAATTAGAAGACTTGCGGATTTGAATCTCGGTATGCAAGAAGTTGTCTTAGTAATGAAAAAAGGCGAAGAAAAAAGGCCGCTCAAAATGCCGTTTAAAGTTGATGCAAATGAAGATTTAATTAAAAAACTCAAAGATCTTTTAGGTGAGGAAAAGGTTAAAGTAAAATGATAACATTATTTGGTGCACCGGGTGCGGGAAAAACTGTGCAAGGACAACTTCTAGCCAGGAAGTATGGTTGGACGTGGGTTTCTTACCGCGATTTACTCATGAGTTTAAATGACCGTGATATTAGGTACGCTTTGGAACACGGTATGTTTATCGATGATGACAAAGCTACAGCCATGATGGGTGGCGTCTTTAACCGACTTAGATCAAATAGTAGAGGCAAAGCACAAATCATATTAGATGGCTTTCCGGCAGACTATCGCCAACTAAAATGGATGATTGAAAATAAGGAAATCAAAAATCTTGATGGCGCAATTGTACTTAGAGTGCCACGTGGGGAATTATGGAAGAGATTAGTTGAAAGAAAACGTGTAGACGATACGAGGGCGGCCATAGAACGCCGCCAAGACGCGTATGAACGTAGTATTACGGGTATGATTAAAACACTTAGGATGAATGGCATTGAAGTGCGCGAAGTAAGCGGCGAAAACGCGCCAAAGGACGTTCTAGAGCGTATTGAAGACGTATTAGCAGACTGGGGAATGGTTCCGAAAAAAGAGTACGAAAAGATAAAAAAATAACCCCCGAAGGGGTTATTTTTTATTTGGCGAGTTTATTGATTAGTTCGCTTGGGATCATGATGACTGTCTTTTGAGACGGATCAGATGAAATCTTTTCAAGCGTTTGAAGTGTACGAATGTTTAAGCCGCCTGGCGTACGGGCAAGAAGATCGGCAGCTTGAGCAACAGCCGTAGCGGCGGATTTCTCACCTTCAGCAGAAATGATAGCAGCACGGCGTTCACGCTCGGCCTCGGCTTGCTTAGCCATGGCGCGCTTCATATCGGCTGGAAGTTCGATGTTTTGGAGTTTAACGTTTTCAATATCGATACCCCATTTATCGGTTTGTACGTCGACGATTTCGCGAATCTTTTCGGAAATTTCATCACGCTTACTAAGGATTTCATCAAGATCAAAATTACCAGTCACGTCACGAAGTGCGGTTTGGGCAAATGTACTAGTTGCATAAGTGTAGTTGGTGGTTTCAAGCACGGCTTTTTCAGCATTTAAGACCTTAAAATAGACGATAGCATCAACGTTAACCGTAACGTTATCACGCGTAATCACTTCTTGTTTTGGAATATCCATCGGCGTAGTACGAACATCAACTTTAATCATGCGGTCGATATATGGGACGATAACACGAAGACCAGGCTTTAACGTCCTTGAATATTTACCAAGCCTCAGCACGATACCTCGCTCGTATTGGTTAACGATGCGGATACCCGGAACGACTATAAATAGTATGATAATGAAGATTAACGCAAATACCGCTGATGCGATTTCGTACCCTTCCATATAACTCCTTATGTTAATTATTCTAATTATAGCGCAAAAACCTTAGCTTTCAAGGGTGCATCGGCCCTTGTGATATAATATATATAATATGGGAAATAAGAAAACACCAGATATGGTAACGGTAAACCGCAGAGCGCACTACGATTATCAGCTCGGCGATGAGCTTGTTGCTGGAATGGTTTTATCTGGCCCAGAAGTTCGCTCGATTCGCGACCATCATGTACAACTGAAAGGTTCTTTCGTAACGGTTAGAAACGGGGAATTATGGCTTAATAATCTGACGCTCGGCGCGGACACGGCAAGGAATATTAAGCTTCTTGCAACAAAGAAACAAATTGCCGGGCTTATTCGCGAAAAAGTCGCCGGGTCTACCATTGTGCCGGTGAAACTGCTTGGGGGAGATCGCCATATTAAACTTGTAATTGCCGTGGGTAAAGGTAAGAAAAAATATGATAAACGCGAGACTATCAAAAAACGCGATATAGACCGCGGGAGGTACGCATGAAAATCTTTTCATGGAATGTTAATGGGTTACGTGCAGTAATCAATAAAGGCGCTTTTAATTCTTTTATTAAAGAATATCAACCGGATATTTTATGTTTACAGGAAACAAAGGCTAAACAAGGTCAGGCCGAAATTGATTTACCAGAATATGAAGAGCTGTGGAATTCAGCCGAAAGACCGGGCTATTCTGGCACGGCAATTTTTACCAAAATCAAACCACTTTCCGTAATGAATGTTTTACCAACCGAGTTGAACATGACTGATGAATTTGGAAATCCATTAACTGAAGGGCGCGTATTAACGGCAGAATTTGAGAATTTCTTCCTAGTAAATGTATATACACCGAATTCAAAAAACGAGCTTGAAAGATTAGAGCTTCGTGAGAAAAAATGGGACCCGGAATTCTTGAAATATCTTAAGAATTTAGAAAAACTAAAGCCGGTTGTAACTTGTGGCGATTTTAATGCCGCACACGAAGAAATTGATATCGCAAGACCAAAAACCAACCATCATTCCGCTGGTTTTACCGATGAAGAAAGACAGGGCATTACGAATATGATTAGCGCCGGGTTTGTGGATACATTTAGATATTTGCACCCGGACGAAGTGCGTTATTCTTGGTGGAGCCATTGGGGTCACGCCCGCGAGAATAATGTTGGTTGGCGAATTGATTATTTCTTTATTTCTAGCGCTATTAAAGAGAATCTAAAATCTGCCGAGATTTATGAAAATGTAATGGGCTCTGACCACTGCCCAATTAATATTGAACTGGAGTTTTAATGGATTATCTTCATAAATTCAGTGACAATCCTTACGAGGATCTGTATTGGAATATCGCGGAACAAACTAAAAGCGTGGTGAACGTGATTGGTGGCAACTCACAAAACTTCCGCACAAGCGTAAAGGTTTCTGAATACTTAGCAAAAGAATTTCCGGTTGATGTAAAAATGGTACTACCGGACGCTTTGAAAAATAAACTCCCGCCACTCGATAATATTATATATATGGAGTCGACCGACTCCGGTTCGTTTGCCGATACCGATAAATTTAAAGAATTAGTTGAAAGCGCAGATTATAATCTGATGATCGGCGATTTTTCGAAAAATTCGATTACGGAAAAGGCCATTAAAAATGCGTGCCTTAAAGGAAAAATAATTATTACGAGGGATGCCGTTGATGCACTTTCTAATTCTGCACCAGATAAAGATTTAATGAATGAAAATTTAATAATTTTCGGTTCAATGGCACAACTCCAAAAATTATTTCGTGCAGTTTATTATCCAAAGGTATTGCTTTTAACCCAATCCTTAATGCAGGTGGCTGAGAACTTACATAAGTTTACTCTGAGTTATCCGGTATCGATTATTACTCTACACGACAATCAAATCATTATCGCAAAAAACGGGAATATAAATGTGTTGCCACTTGAAAAGACCGATTATTCGCCGATGACAATTTGGAGTGGCGAGTGTGCAGCAAAACTTACTGCGATGAACTTATTTAATCCAGACAATTTCTTGAACGCTTCAGTTGCAGCTATGTTTAAGAAGTCTTCTTAGATTTTTTGGAAAGCTTTTTCTCAATATCAACAGCATCGCGCGAGATGTTGTGGCGGCGCTGTGCCAAGAAAATCCAAAGAGCTACGCAAATAACTAAGGCAATTGCAGTGATGGTAATTTTAACGGCCAGTGGCCAGCTAGAATCATAGAGTGTGATAGTTGTGGCAGTGAAGATTAGAGCAAGGTAAACATTACGGCGCGTCAGAACAATAGTTTTTGCTAGATCAAAGTTTTTCATCATCAAGGAATTTTTAGTGGCAGTATCAGGATGCCCAAGTAATTTACCATAGATAATAAAATCAAGCAGGATGGCAATCACTGAATAAGTTACACCAACCGCAAGACCAACGACTAGATTAATTTTGTTAATAAAGAAGAGCGTAAGGCCGCCGGCAAGAAGAGCGTCGGCTAGCATGTCATAAACGGCAGCATATTTACGATACTTCGGAGTTTTGTTTTTTGGAAATGGCCATTTGGTGGCACAGGTACCATCAAAAGCATCGGTAAGTTCGCCGATAATGAATAGAAAAAAGGCGGCAATATTTAAATCTTTGGATTCGTTTGGAACTACCGCAATCACAATTAAAATGATTGCGAGGATAATTCGCGTAAAAGTTAATATGTCGGCAAGATATTTTTTCATTTCTTTAGCTCCTTAAATATTTTTTCTAGTGCATCAACTTTGTTTTTAATATTTAATTTTTCGCGGTTCTTAAGTAGAATCTCGCTCATTTCTTTAATACGTTCTGGGTGTTCGATTAAATCATTTAGAGCCTTTGCCATTTGTTCTGGCTCTGGACCATCCGCTAAAACGAAGCTTCCTTTCGGTAGAATTTCTTCCATGTCTTTATCGACAAAGAAGGATGGTAAGCCTGCCGCCTCGGCCTCGATTAGAGTCATGCCGAAAGTATCGTAATTATATGAAACTAAGACATCAAGGTGGGATTTTTGGATAGTTTCCCAAACTTCATCAAATGGTTTTGGCCCGTAGAATTTCACTTTGAGACCATGTTTTTTGGCGTAAGCTTTGACCTTTTCTAAATCTGGACCCGGGCCGTACGCATTCAGGAAATAATTCTTTTTTTCGTACTGATTTTGTAAAATATTTAGAGCTTCTAAAAATTCCAGTGAGCGTTTTTCGCCAGAAATACGAGAGTGCCAAATGATATTTAGTGTTTCATCAGGTTTTAATTCTTTTGGCTGAACCTTCACACTAACTTTTGCCTCAGCAAGACCGTGATGAAGTGCGATAATTCTTTTCTTGACGCCATAATGGATAAGTTTGTTTTTAAAATGCTCAGACGGCGTGATAATAATATCAGCATAATTCGCGTGATTTACCATCATGGTCCACATTTTGGCTTTTGCAGTAGTGTCGGCGAGATAATCATCGCGCGAGACAGTTTTATCGTGCGGAAGATACCAGGAATGAAAACGGTTTAGGTTTCTGGCTACAAAAGTACGAAGTCCCTTTGGGATTAATTTTTCTTCGCCCATGTCTTCGCGGCCGTGCATAACCTGAACGGATGGGATTTTGAGTTGTTTTGCGAGTCTTAAACCGGCGATAGAACAACCCGCTTCGTAATGCACATAGAAAACATCAAAATCTTTGATTTCTGGGTGATTTTTTAGGAGCCAGCTTTCAACGATTTTTGGACGGCGGGCAATCGGTGTAGCACCACGACCAAAGACTTTACAGCTTGGCACTGGGAAGATGTTTTTTTCGGCGAGTTCTTTAAGCTCTTTTTTGGAATGTGGGTAGGCGCTAGAAAACACTTCTACAAAGTGCCCACGTTTTTCTAGTTCGGCTTTTTCGATGTTAATAACTGATACAATGCCACCAGTAAGATCAAGATAGCAATCTGAAAAAATCGCAATTTTCATACTTTTATCATATCACATCTTGGTATAATAATCTTATGGACGAGAAGACTCTAGCCGATGCCAGAATAATTTATGATTATCTTTCTGGACACATTCAGCCGACCGAGCCAGCCGACTTCTTGTTAGTGATGGGTGGACACGATTTAATGGTGCCAGTCCTTGCGGCTGAATTATTTGCCGATAAATATGCGCCGATTATCGTTTGTAGCGGCGGGTTTGGCAAGATTACGCGTCGAATTTGGAAAAGGACAGAAGGAAAAACCTTTGCAAAAGAATGTATTAAACTTGGCGTACCAAAAGAAAAAATCTTGATTGAAAATAAAGCCAGCAATATGGGCGAGAATTTTATTTTTAGTAGAGCTTTATTAGAAAAAAATGGGATAAAAGTTGAAGTTGGCACGATTGTTTGCAAACCGCACATGGCAAAACGTGCGCTTGCAACTGCCAGAAAACAATGGCCAGAAGTTGAATGGCGTGTGGCAGTAAAAAAGATTCCGATGGAAGAATATATTTCGAAAAAGGATTTGAAGCGCGAAATAAATGTGATGGTGGGTGATGTTGAAAGACTAAAAAAATATCCCGAATTTGGGTATACTTTGCCGGTAGAGATTCCGGATGGAGTTTGGGACGCGCATAACAGACTGATTAAATCAGGTTTTGATAGATTTATATAAAAAATAAACCCCGCTGGGGTTTCTTTTGTTTTCAGTGGTGGGCGGGAAGGGAATCGAACCCTTACGACCTTGCGGCCACCAGATTTTGAGTCTAGCGCGTCTACCAGTTCCGCCACTCGCCCTTAGGGTTAATTTTAACACATTTTAGGTTATTATGCTATAATTTTACTATGAATCCAGATACCGGTGGGCAGTCTTCGAGTGATCTCAGCAGGCAAGCAGCCGCGCAACTCGCCAGAAAAAAAGTTTTGGCGGCTTATACTGCGCAGGCTCAAAAAAAGGCCGAAGAAGAAACCGCAAAAAAGATGCAGCCGGGCCAACACTTAAAGGACCAGGCAGTTCCGACTAAAATTAATTCTGAATCTTGGAAAAAATACCACTCTGCCTGGCAGGATTATTATCAAAAATATTATAGCCAATACTATTCCAATGCCGCACGTGATTACATTGCTAAGGAAAAATTAAAAGAAGCTCGCGAAAAGGCCGAAGAAGAAGAAATATTATCTAAAACTAGAGGTGATTCTGATAGTAGCCAACTACGATTAAAGATTCGTAAAAAAGCAACCGAAAACGCCAAAAAAACTCGTAGAGTGCGCAGGTTTATCCCACTATTCGCTGGTATTGCCGTCGCATTACTGATTTTGTTCCTACAATATAACCGCTTAATTTTCGCTCCGATTATGGCTTATATGTCACCGGGGAACGTCCCAGCTTCTGAGATTGAAGCTCTAGACCCAACTATTAACCAAACTGTTTCAGCTGATCCGAGATTAATTATCCCAAAACTAAATGTTGATGTTCCGGTGCGTTACGGTGTGCCAGTTTCTGGGGTCATGAGTGCTATGAATAATGGCGTTGCGCATTATCGTATTGCTGGTGCAAGTGCTTACCCAGGCGAGATTGGTAATTTTATTATCACCGGCCACTCGGCAGGCGATGTGTATAGTTCTAATCCATATAAATACATTTTTTCAGGGCTTG
Organism: uncultured Candidatus Saccharibacteria bacterium; assembly: GCA_964499905.1. Classification (GTDB taxonomy): domain Bacteria; phylum Patescibacteriota; class Saccharimonadia; order Saccharimonadales; family Saccharimonadaceae; genus Nanosyncoccus. The sequence goes on from CAZCPT010000004.1 coordinate 9,760, forward strand.
AAAGGCTCGAATATGGCGATTTAATTTATGTTAATTACAATTCAGTGCGTTATATTTACAGAGTTACAAAAAAGGATATTGTAGAACCAAGCAATGTGGCGGCACTTGTAGTACAAACCGATAAACCGCTCATTACTTTGGTGACTTGTACGCCGCTAGGTACTTCGAGATATCGTTTGCTCGTTACTGGAGAACAGATTTCGCCAAGCTACGAAGGCGCCAATACTGCGTCGGGTGACGATATAACTGAAGTTGATGATAATGTTGAATTGCCATCAAATGAACCATCCTTCTTTGAAGGTATATGGAACTGGTTTACTGGACAATAATTATCTTTTAATTAGCCATTCACGAATTAATTGGTCGTCGCTAAAATAATACATCATGCGATCATTTGTGATAGTAACTGGAAAGCGCTCAGAGACATTAGTAGAAATTGAACGACGGTTTAAACCATCAAAATCATAGACAATAAGCTCGCCATCTTTTACGGCATACATCATGTAATTAGTAATCCAGCCGTAGTTTTTGGAGTCTGGTGACCATTCGATGACAGATAGAGATTCCATATCAAAGACTGCAAAATTATTGCCGTTTTGCATAAAGACAAAATCGCCGTCGTGGCCAATCTTAGACTTAGCTGGAAGAAAGCTTAGCGTGGCGGAGCCGACTTCTTCTAGATCGTCTTTATTATAAACGGTGATACTGGTGCCGTTAATGGTAGTAATATATTTCGTATCATAAAATCTACTAAGTAAGACTTTTGCCGGAGCCTCTAACCCTTCTAGAAGGGTTGGTTCGTCATCGCCGAGCCGATAAGTATAAATATTATTTGCTGTTGAATAAATGATTTCATTATCCATATAGTTATAACTTGTAATATCTCTTGCAAGTAGGGCAGAAATTTGGCGAGACTCTACGTTAATTTTATGCAGATTGCCGTTTCTAATGGCAAGAAGATTAGACGCCGAGTTATCGAAGATGTTGATTTCGTCGAACACGGTGGCAAACTCTCTTGTGATATTAATATTGCGTGCCGGATTTCTAACGCTAATTAATACCCATTCGATATCGCCTTTAGCGGTTTTTGCTTTAAATAGAACGTGTTCATTTGCGTTATCCCATTTAGCGCTGATGATTTCGCCATTAAACAACCCAGATGTTGCGCCCGGCGCTAAGCTAACGGACGAAAAGGCATTTGAAATATCAACCGTAACTGGTTTGATGGTGGTGCTTTCAAGATTTAATAGCACCCATTTAGTAGTTTTATTTGCTAGAAGAATAAGGTTACGATTTGAAGAAATAGTAGCAAATGTAGTGCCGGTGGCATCATAGACATCTTCTTTTTCGCGTTCTTGTAAGAATAAATGCGGGTAGTTCAAACGGTAAAGTAGGCCTTCTCGAATATCGACCGTTTTGGTCCAAGTATCATAGCCATCGCGGTAGAGTTTCACTTCGTGTTCGCCACTGGTAAGAATCTTACTGGAATTAGTGCGTTGAAAACGAAGTTCTTCGCCATCAATTTGGATGTTGGCGCCGGTGGGGATAGAATTCATCTGGAGCATGCCTTGGCGCTCAACTTCAAGATTACTATTAATCCAATATCCAGATACGACAAGCGCCAAAACAATCACCATAATGATAACAGTTAAGACCATTATCGCTTCAGAAATAATAATGCGAAGACTTTGACGTCTGGCGCGTCTTTCGTAATCCATGCCTAAATTATAACATATTTATGTTTTAATTATTAGCTCTTGCATTTTGCATAATAGTTATGTATTATTAAAGATAGAAACATAAGCGAGGTAATATGACTAATTCTGAACAAAAACTTAGTGCGCAATCTGCCTCTAGAAAACCTAGAGTCTCTACTGCTATCGATCGAAAAATGGTCGCGCGCCCTGTCAGAAATCAGTCTATGATTGCGCGGAATGCTGCAATGGTGGTTGGTGCTACTTCTACTCGATCAGGACAACAGATGCAACAAACACAGCAGATGAAACAGATGCAACAGCAATCTCAATCGATGCAATCTCAGCAGCAAAAACAGCAGATGCAACAGCAGATGCAACAAATGCAAAAACAATCCCAACAATCTCAACAGATGATGAAGCAGCAGATGATGAATGATAAGATTATGCAGACCACGAACCAGAGAATGCAGCAGAGAATGTCTACTGAGCAAACCCCAGTCGTGAAAGAAACTGCTAAGCAGATGAAGGAATCTGCAATCGAGAAAGCTTTGCAATCTGCATCAAGGACGCAGACCGAAGAGAAGAAGCAAACTGGCGTGCATTTTGGCTTTAAGCGTATTCTGCTCGCGATGGCCGGCGCTGCGCTTGGCGTATTTGCAATTGTATATTTTGTAAATCTAAACGCACCAAACATTTCACTTAAAGTGGCAGCTATGCAAACTGGCATCGAAGCTTCTTATCCAGCATTTGTGCCGCGCGATTATACTTTATCTGATATTACTTCCGAAGTTGGCAAAATTTCGTTAAATTTCAAGAATGTCACTACTGATGCTTATTTCACAATTATTGAAGAGAAATCATCTTGGGATTCAAATGCACTTCTTAATAATTACGTGCGCTATGAATTTGGTGATGATTATGTAACTCTTCGCGAGCAAGGTTTAACCCTTTATGTTAGTAATAGTAGCGCTGCGTGGGTGAATGGTGGTATCGTTTATAAACTCAATGCCACAGTCAATACTTTGACCAAAAAACAGATTAAGTCAATTGCTACGTCGCTCTAAAAGTGGTATAATTTAGTCTATGAAAAAGGCTATTACTCGTTTTGCACCAAGCCCAACGGGCTATATTCACATTGGGAACGTTCGTTCGGCAATTTACCCATATCTTGTGGCACGCCAATCCGGCGGCAAGATGATTCTTCGTATCGAAGATACCGATAGAGAACGTTACGTTGAAGGTGCAACCGAGCTAATTGAAGACACACTGAAGTGGCTTGGTCTTGAATGGGATGAAGGTCCAATTGTAGGTGGGCCGAGTGAACCATACTTCCAGAGTGAGCGCAAAGGTATCTACATGAAATGGGTACAAAGACTACTTGATAGTGGCCGCGCCTATGCCGATCCTACACCGTCTGAAAAAATCGACGAGTATCGCAAAGAATGTAACGAGAAAAAAGTGCCATTTCTTTACCGTAATTTCCGCCCAGAAAACCCACCAAAGTGGGAACCGGGTATGCCAATTCGTTTTAAGGCGGAGCCAAAAGACTATTCTTGGACTGACGCCGTAATGGGCGACATGCATACGGGTCCAGAAGTACTAGATGATATTATTTTGATTAAAAAAGATGGGTTCCCGACTTATAATTTTGCGCACATCGTAGATGATGCCGAGATGGGTGTAACACATGTAATGCGTGGCGTAGAATATCTTTCTAGCACACCAAATTATTTGGCACTTTATGAGGCGTTTGGACTTGAAAGGCCAGTATTAGTATCTTTGCCACATATTTTGGCGCCAACTGGCAACAAAAAACTCGGTAAGCGCGACGGCGCAAAGTCTGCCACTGAATACCGTGATGATGGCGTTTTGCCAGAAGCGATGCTAAACTATCTTGCTTGCCTTGGCTGGAACGATGGTACAGAACAAGAAATTTATACTAAAGATGAACTAATTGAAAAGTTCTCAATTAACCGTATTCAAAATTCCGGTGCACGTTACGACGAAACTAAATTACTTTGGATGAACGGCCAATGGATTCGTAAGATTTTTGACGAACAGGGCGCAAGAGCTTTGTATGACAGAACTACTGGTTTTTGGCCGGAATCAGCAATGAAATTCCCAGAGGAATACCGTGTAAAAGTACTTTCTATTATTTATGATCGTTTGAAAGTTTTGTCAGATTTAAAAACTATGACGAATTATTTCTTTGAAGACCCACAAGTTGATACTACGATGCTAATTGAAAACAAGTTCCTAAAGAAAATGTCTGAAGCAGAAATTGAGAGCCTGCTTAAAACTTCAATTCAAGCACTTACGGCCAATGAAAAATGGGATGCGGAATCCCTCCAGGATACTTTGAATGAATTGCTTGAAAAAACCGGCAAGAAGCCAGCTGAATTATTCTCGCTAATTAGAATTGCTTTGTCGTTTGCACCATTTAGCCCGGCGCTTAATCTTACGCTTGAAGTATTAGGACGCGAAACTTCACTTGCACGTTTGAACCGCGTTGCCGCCGCTATTTAGTTAGCTATATTATTTAGCATAATCTTATTTTTGTGTTAAAATAATGGTAAATGATTATGGATAAATAATTATGGCGGGCCAACAGTTAAATATGAACACTCAACCAATGGTAGCGGGGCCGGTACAAAGACCTGTACCACAAAGACCAGCGAAGGGAAAAGATATTGTTCTTGAAAATGATAAGCCATCCAAAGCTTGGGTATGGCTTTTAGTGTTTGGTATTCTCGGAATGGTTGGCGGGATTGCATGTTTAGTAGTGGCATTGGTTTTGCCGCCAGAAGAACTAGCCGTGCTTGAATATCCAACCATTCCTTCTACTACCGAAGAAGACAAGATTTATAGCGATTTAACTGGGCTCGAGGTAAAGACCAAGGCCGAAAAGACCCAGCCAACATATTGTATCCAAACACCAAATGGCACCGATGGTGCCCGCCCGCAGGCAGGGCTTGATAAGGCCGGCGTGATTTTTGAGGCAATTGCCGAGGCTGGTATTACTCGTATGGCAGCGATTTATCAAGGACCGACTCAGGCAGTGATTGGGCCGATTAGGTCGCTTAGGCTTTATTATTTACAATGGGATACCCCATTTGATTGTACGATTGTGCACGCTGGCGGCGCAGACGATGCGCTTGCGGCCGTAAGAAGTGGCGGCTATAAGGACATGACAGAGAATTATACTTATATGTATCGTGGCACTACCGGTACAAGACGTTGGAATAATCTTTTTACGACCTCTACGCTACTTAACCAGTTCGCTACTGATTATGGCTATACTACTTCAACCGTACATGGCTTCACTCGTATGACGCCAACCGAATCTACTAAGGCACGTATTGACGCAACCGTATCAGAGAAGCTCGTAATTACAAAACCAGCTACATTAAATACTTCTGAAGTTAAGCCAACCGCAAAGAATATCGTGATTCGCTTCGGCGCCGTGCAAACTTATAACGTAAGATATACTTATAATACTAAAACTAATACCTATGATCGTACCTACGAAAATGACAATATAAACCAGATTTTGACTTGTCCGGATGGCGATAATGGTAAGGTGGATCCAGAAAAGATTTGCCAACAAACAATTCTTTCACCTTCTGTAGTGATTGCGATGGTAGTAGAGGAAAAACGCGCTTGGGATAATTACCACGAAGATATTACTGCGATTGGTTCCGGTGAAGCTTATATCTTCCAAAATGGAATCATGATTCATGGTGGTTGGAGCAAACCAACCGTAAACGATCAGATTAAGTTTAACGACGCAAACGGTAAGGAAATCGCTTTAGCACCTGGTCAAACCATAGTTGAGGCTGTCCCAACCTACGGTGCTATTGAATATTAGTTAAAATTATGCTAAAATAATTTTACGCGGTTCCGTCGTCTAGTGGTCTAGGACGTCTGGTTCTCATCCAGAAAATCGCGGGTTCGACTCCCGCCGGAATCACCAGATATAAAAAGAAACCCTAAAAGGGTTTATTTTTATGTCTGACACTTCTGGAGGGAACCGAGAACCCGCAGGGTTCGCTCGCCGAAGGCGAATAGCGAGCTTTAGCGAGCGTCCTCCCGCCGCGAAGCGCGCGTTTATCACTAGTATTATTCCGACTCAGCCAGCGTAAAGTAGAACCCATTTAGCGGATTGGCCGCTACAATATCTGCCGTTTTACCGTGAATCTCTGTGGTTGAATTTGCTACACCGTTGCCGTTGGTCGGTGGGATGATAATTGCAAAAACTGGCGACCCGTCACCGCAATATTGAAACATATTTGTAATCGTTTCTACGGCAGACATATCCCAGCCGGCAATACTGAGATAAAACTTTGAAGCCCAATATGTGCCCGTATAAGCAAACGCATTAGTTGTGTTTGTCACGTGTGACGTATCCCAGCCTGAAAGATTAATATAGACTTCTCCCGGTACACGACGGGCAGTCATATAAAGTATTGACGAAACATTTTCAAGGCTTGTTGTGGTCCAACCCGAAAGGTCTAGATAAAAATTATCCGCATAATAACCAACGTTGGTAAACATATTACTCATAGTTGTTACACTAGAGACATCCCAGTTTTCAATCCCAACAAATGATACGGAAGACGCATTATAACCAGTAGAACTAAACATGGAAGCCATAGTTCCGACACTAGAAGTATCCCATCCGGTAAGATTTATTGATAGGGCCCCGGTTACATTATAGCCTGCACTAGAAAACATAGAGTTCATATATTGGACTTTTCTAGTATCAAACCCTTCAAGACCTTTGATTGTCCAGGTTGTCGCATTATAGCCAGTAGAAGTAAACATAGAATTCATTCTTTCAACACTAGAAGTATCCCATCCGGTAAGATCTAATGAAAAATCCCCCGTCATACTATAACCAACATTTGTAAATAAACCCTGCATGTTTGTAACATTTGATGTATCCAATCTTTTAAGTCCGGTAATCGATACACTAGATGCGCCTCTACCAAAATATGCAAACCCATAAGCCATATTTGTAACATTTGATGTATCCCAATTCGAAACATCTAGAGATAGTTCGGAGGTAACATTATAACCCGCAAAATAAAACATATAGCTCATATCGGTTGCATTGTTCATATACAAACCATCTAGGTCAAAAGAAGAACAGTTTCTTAAATAATAAAACCAACGTTTAGTAGATCTTGGAGCTACCACACCATCCACTACTGCACTGGTAATCTGGTCTCGATATGATACATACCATGGAATGTCGGCATTTGTCGCAAACCCATCCAGTGGCATTTCGCCACTTAAAACCGCGTTAGAATCCGGTTCGGAATTGCTGATCGTAAGAGTGTAATCGTTTTCTTCGCCAGTCAGGGAATAGTAGATTTGGCCCGATGTAGCAGTAGCGGCTGGGGCCGAAATAGACGCCGGATGGATTAGAATATATTTAACCTTGCCGTTGTAGGTGTCGGCTAGCTGATTGATGTTCACGTAGGCAGAATAGGTAGTTTTAAAAGCAGAGCCAGAAACATTATCGGTGGTAGCCGCATAGGTAGCAACCTTGGTATATTCTGATGGAATTACATGAAAAGCATTATAACCAGTGGTAAGTGTTGGAGCGTAAGCGCCAGAGACGGCGGATAATTTCATCGCCCAGTTTGACGTGTCGCCAGAAGTAGAAGTACCGGTGATGATACTGTTTAAAGAGGCATCAAGGTTCTCTGGGATCATTGATGTATTACCATATTCCTCATTGCTGTATCCCACAGCATAAACAGAAAAGCCGCTTTCATCATTACAAAAAACCCTATAAGTAGTTTCGCCGATATGATCATTATAAGTGCCTGGGTTGATGACTGCGGTATGCTCACTTTCGATTGTTCCGGTCATTGAACAGGAAGTAGCGATAGAAACGTCGATATAATCATTGGTATCCGCATAAACAGAACTATTCGAGAAAAACAAAAAGCCAAGCAGGACCGCTATAAAACCAATAATCCGAAATTTTTTATTTTTCATACGTATGGCCGTTATGGTTTTATTGTAGTAGATTATAAGGGAATGTCAAGAGTGCTAAACATTGACTTTTTTGATATTTTGTGCTATAATTATGAGATAAGCAAAAAACTGTCTTTAGGAGGGGACAAGATGGGTATTTTAATAAAGCTTCGTAATTTTATACTTAGACCAAGGATTGCCAACTGTTGCAGCTGCAACGGGAAAGACATCACCGTTGAGGTGTGGGAAGGAAAAGACGAAGGTGAAGGCTGCTGGTTTTCCAGCATCCACTGCGACAATTGTGGTCGCGAAAGAATAACCTATAGCTGCATTTCCGAAGACGACGCTGTCAATAAAATCATTAACCAATGGAATGACGAAATGTCGTTTTGGAAATACCACGCCCGTCAATATAAAAAACACCACTCTTGGTCTTAACAACCCCCTGCCGCCTTGAAAAAGGCGGCTTTTTATAGTATAATAACACTTATGAAAAGTTTACCGATTGTAGCATTAATTGGCCAAACCAACGCTGGAAAATCGAGTATTTTAAACCGCCTCGCGCATAAAAACATCGCGATTGTAGCCCGTGAAGAGGGTACCACGCGCGATAATGTGATGGCGAAAATCGACGAGCGTTTTGTTTTGATTGATACGGCTGGCCTAAAGGACCCGACCGATGATTTTGAGGCCTCGATTCAGGAACAGATTAATGACGCAATCGAAACGGCAGATATTATCCTAGTTACCCTTGATTCTACAAAATATTTTGATCATAAGGATGCTCGCATTGCAAAAGATGCGCTCCGCTCTAAAAAGAAGGTTTTTCTGGTACTAAATAAATGTGACCTCGGCGAATCTTTGCCAATTACGGAATTTAGAGCGCTTGGGATCGCCCCAGAAAACACCTTTTATGTTTCGGCAACTACCGGAGAGGGAATTAATAAACTCCTCGCGGCGCTGCCAAAAGAGAGAATCCACGAAGAAGACGCCGGAAAACTAAGGCTTGCTTTAATTGGCCGCCCGAATGTAGGAAAATCTAGCCTCTTTAATTCACTTGGCAAAAAACAACAGGCAATCGTAAGCTCAAAGCAAGGCACCACGCGCGACGTTAACCGCGTAAACGTGAGATATAAAGGACAAGAAATTGAGATTCTTGATACGGCTGGACTTCGTAAGCCTGGTAAACGTGAGGTCGGCATCGAGAAATTCTCCGCCATCCGTACGTTAGCCGCCATTGAAGAAGCCGATGTCTGTGCGCTCTTAATTGATGCCACTGAGCCACATTCTAAACTAGATCAATCGTTAGCTGGCCAGATAGTAGACGCTGGTAAGGGAATTATCATCGTGGTAACAAAGTCTGATTTGCTCGAAAACGCCACGCCGACTAATTTCTTTGGTGAAGAAAACGTCAAAAACCGCACTGCCGCCGATTTTCTAATCGACGGGCTAGAGAGAGATTTTAATTTTCTCCCTTATGCACCGGTACTAATCACTAGCTCGGAAACCGGTGAAAACGTCACTAAACTTTTCGAACTCGCCGTAGACGTAGCAGAGAATCGCAAAACCGAAATTAAAACCTCGGAACTCAATAAGATTTTGAATGAGGCAATCTTAGAGCACGCGCCGGCCGGGCTTAAAAATACCCATCCGAAGCCAAAATACATCGTACAGACTGACACCTGCCCACCTTGGTTTGTGGTGCATGGCCGCGAATTAGAACTCCTCCATTGGTCTTGGAAGCGCTTTTTAGAGCGTAAAATCCGCGAAAAATACCCGTTTATTGGGACGCCAATCATGTTTTCGTTTAGAAACGACAAAAGTGATAGCGAAAAATAGATAAAAATATGATAAAATAAGGGTACGTGGGGGTATTTTAAACCGAAGTAGGTTTCTCGTTTCACCGCGAGAGTAAAAGTCCTAGTTCGGAATTTTGTACATTAAAAAGGAGGTATTGTTATGGCGGAAAGACCCATCTATGTCCTCGACACCAACATTCTCGTTGACTACGTTGATGTCATTCCTGGCAATGGCGGGCGCCAGCCGGCCGAACCGACAATCGACCTCTCTGAAGCACACATCGTAATTCCATCGGTGGTTGTGCGCGAGCTCTCGAGCTTTAAAAAGGAAAAAACCGACCGTGGCAAAGCGGCTCGTGTGGCCCTTAGACGGCTTAGAGCTATCTCGGAGGAAGAACTCCACCCAATGGATTGTAGCTACAATCTTGAAATGGCAGCGACATTCAACAATGGGAAACAGGAGATTTCGATCTTGCCGGTGCACAAGGATTTTCGGAAATGCCTTCCGTATCATCCCTCTGACACTGACATGGATGGTCAGATTATCCTTACTTCCATTGCTGCTGCAATGCTTGACCGTGGGCTCGCGGTAGATGGAACTGCAGACAAGAAAGAGGTAAGGGAATCTCTGTTTGACAACGTGGTTCTTCTTACCAACGACAACGGCCTGGCCATCAGAGCCAGGGAAAGAGGCATTAAAACCAGCCGCTACGGCTACAAGTATCCGGAAGCGTATACCGGTAGACGTGACATTGTGGTCCCGGTTGAAGTCTTCAACGAATTACACGACGGGCGGTTTTGCTCGAGAGAATTCTTTGAAGAACACATGCCGGCGGACACGCCCAAGCTGGTTGCCAACGAATTTCTGGTAATGCGCCTCGAAAACGAGGAGGATTACCCGCCCGGGTTCGACATAGAAAACGACCCGTACTTCACCTACATTGGTCGCTTTGACTATGATGAAGACGGCATCGTGCCACTGAGACACCTTAATGGTTTCCCAATTGGGCTGGACAACCCTGGGCAAGCAATCTACGCAGAGTGCCTTAATAACCCGCAGTTTTCGGCGGTGGTCTGCACTGGACCGGCAGGTTCGGGTAAAACCTATATGCCGACGATTTACGGCTACATGGCTTGCAAAGATGGTCAATACATCGGTGTGACGGTCGTACCGTGTGAAGGCCGAAGCAATATCGGCGCACTCCCCGGTGACCTGAACGAAAAGATGGATCCTGACGTGCAGCCGATTAAGAACGCTCTCCGGAACTTCCTCTTAAACGACAGCTCCAAATTCCGCAAGGAAATGGATACTTTGCGTAAATACGGCACTGGTAAAGCTGCTCGCTCCGCATCCAAAGGATGCAAAGGCAAAAACTGTGGCTCAACCGATGAAGACACAGAGGAGAACGGAGGCGATAAGCGCTCCATTAAGGTTCGCCTGAAAGACCAAGTTGATATGATTTGGAACAATTGGTTTTCCAATATTCCGGTCGAATCGGCTAGAGGTCGTGACTTCGCCTACGAGCTGGCTATTTATGATGAGGCCCAAGACCAAACGCCCACTCAGATGGATACTCTGATTAAGCGTCTCGGTACGGAAGGCAAAATCGTCATTACCGGCGATGTGGAACAAATCCATGCTCCATATCTTGACCAGATCAATAATGGTCTTGTCTATGCGCAGAGGCTGCTCCTTGGTAGTACGCGGGTCGCCCAGACCTGTTTTACCGAAGAGGAAGTCATTCGTCATCCGCTTGTTCGAGAAATTGCCGAACGCCAAAAGGCTAAGACACATATCGAGTAAGCATCCGCACTTACCCCCATTGCACCTTATGGTGGAAAAGCGCCTCGCTTTATGCGGGGCCTTTTTTATGGTATAATATGTTTATGAAATTAATTGTTGGCCTGGGAAATCCAGGGAATCAGTATAACTTTACTCGCCACAACTCTGGATTTTTGGCGCTGGATTTTTATTTTAAAATCAATGATTTGAAATGGGCCGACAAACCAAAATTTGGGGCTATTTACTCAAAAGCCTCTATAAATGGTGAAGATTATATCTTTTTGAAGCCGCAAGATTATTACAACGAGAGTGGTAGATCCGTGAAAGAGTTTATGCGCTATCATAACCTACAACTCTCCGATATTATGGTGATTTGTGACGATTTTAACCTGGAATTTGGTAAAATTCGTTATCGCATGGGTGGCTCAGCCGGCGGAAATAACGGATTAAAATCAATCATTGCAGCACTTGGTACCGATGAATTCCCGAGACTCCGCATCGGCACAGGAAACGACGAACTACGACGTAAGCTCGGTGATGTAGATTTTGTTTTATCTAAATTTACTCCAGAAGAAAAAGAGAAATTGCCGGAAGTTTTAAGAGAAGTTGCCGAAAAAATCTAATTTAGAGCCCAAGAGTTTGCCCCAAGCGAGCGAATGCGCCCCTTTATTTCTAGAAGCATCGTAGACTGATTGAATACCTCTGGTGGTAATTTGGCATAGGCCATAATTTCGTCACTACTTCTTAGCCCCGCGGCCAGAGCGGTTAGAATAAAGGTTTCTACATCATTATCGCCGATGAGATTCGCTTCTTTAAGTTTTTTTCGTTTTTTATAGTATTCTTCCGGGAAAAGTTCTCTTAAAATGTCGTCTGGCTCGGTATAGGGAATCGCACCCTGGCGAATGAGCTTATTACACCCTGTAGAATAGATGCTCGTAATGTTGCCGGGTACCGCGTAGACATCTTTGCCTTGGTCAATTGCGTGCGTAGCGGTATTGAGGGAGCCAGAACGCTCGGCCGCTTCTACCACCACCACGATATCAGAAAGCCCCGAAATAATGCGATTTCTCTCTAGAAAACTAGTTTTTGGGAAGACTCTAGTGCCGGGGGCGTATTCGCTAATGATGGCGCCACCGGTTTTTACGATTTCCTCGGCCAATGTTTTATGATTTCTGGGATAGATTTCATCTATTGGCGTGCCGAGCACGGCAATGGTTTTACCGCCGGCATCAATGGCTGCCCGGTGCCCAATACTATCGATGCCATACGCCAAGCCAGAGATAATAATCACTCCGTGTCTTGCTAGCTCGTAAGCTAGCTTATAGGCGACTTCCTCCCCGTATTTAGTATTATGCCGAGATCCTACAATCGCGACGGCTTTCGGACGCTCTATTTTACCATTTTTTAACACATTTTCTGGTATTTTTCCATAAAAATATAATGTTTTTGGCATAAGCACAATAGAGCTTAACACCTCTGTAAAATTGGCGTCTAGGGGTGAGATTTGGTTGATTTTTTGAAAAAAGTGTGAAAAAAGTGTTGACATATATACTCCCTTGTGATATAATCATAGACAGTTAGGGCACAAAAAAGTGCTCTACACCGCACCTAAATAAGTTATAATTTCAGCTATACTTCCTATAGTGTAGCAGAAATTGCGTGCTTTTGAAACCCTTTCGAGCTTTAAATTTCTTTAAGGTTTAAAGTTATAAGTATTACCTCCACTTTGAAGGGGAGTCTTCGAAGGCATAGCAATCCCTCTAACCGGCGGGCCCCAATTTGTGTGAGGTGGGTCGCGCTTCCGGGGTTCTCCCGGTATCATAGAGAAGCGTTAGAGGGCCAAAATAGCCCCAGGTGATGCCCACCCTTACCTGGGGCTTTTTTGTTGCGCTTATGCTATACTGATATTATGGAAGAAGAGTCAGCACCGTTAGAAGAAGAAAAAGATGAAGATGAATATACAAAAGAAGACGAAATTAAAGATATCAAACGGGCTATTGTAATAAAAAGAGTCCGAATTGGAATTTCGGTAGTGCTTTTAATTGCGGCTTTCTCGGTCGTGGCATATCTTTACTGGAAAGAAACTCACGATAGGAGCGATGATTTAAATCTAAGCCTAATGATTGCGGCTATTTTCGCGTTAATTGGTATCGTAATGTCTTTCCATCTTATCCATTTGATGCTATCAAAAAGCAATCTGAAAGAAGAATTAAAATCAGTTAAAAAATACCCATCCAAAGTGATGGTAAGAGAAATTACCGAGGAAGAAAAAACCGCATTTAGTTTAGAACAGTTAAAACACGAAGATGAATATAATAATAGAGAAATCAGTGTAGTTGAAGAGGATGGTGAGGAATATAACTACGCAAAAGCTAAGTATTTTGAAGAAGAATTGGGCGTAAACAGTTCAAAAATGATTGGGCTCTCTATGCTACTATTTTTCAGCGCTGGTCTCGCAATATTTTTCGTAACGGGTAATAAAACCACATTTGGTATTCCGTTTATAGCGCTGTCAGTAGTTTTAATAATCCTTTTAATAGGACTTTTAATTGCTAGGCGAAAGTTAAATGACGGCTTGGTTGAACATATGCAAAGAATCGAAGATGAAGAAGACGAGGAAGATGAGAGCGAAGAGAGCGACGATTAAAGCTTTTCGATTTTTGTAACGTAAATGATTTCACAAGCACCGTTGCCATGATCGGTACGAGATTCGCTAGAAATAAGATTTCCTTCTTTTGAATAAATATTGATAAGGTAACCGACGATTCGGACATAGTCGCCACGCTTCAAACCGAAAATTTGATCGCGTATTTCTTTTGTGCTAGATACTAGGTGGTTGTTTGACATTTGAAGATGTGATACTTTGGTGCGGAATGCGCCCCGGAAAGCATCGTCCGGTTCTTCGATGGCGTTGTTTTGCCATGAAATATAACAATGGCGTTCGAGTTGCCTATACGAAATATCCGAGTTTCTTAAACTGTCTTGAAGACTACCCCAGGCTAAACAAACATCACGCGGAACATAGGTGCTGTAAAAATCAAAACCGTAATAATTGTGCACACTGGTAACAACGGCACTAATGTCATAATAGTCTTTGTATTTAATTGTGGCCGCAACGCCGTTAATAACACCATTTTCGATTTGTTTGACATTAATTTGGATTGGGTCTTCATCAATAGAAGAATGGTAAATTTCACTGTAATCTGTAAGGCCGCTAGCTTTAAAAGTATTTTCAAAACGAAATCTATGAATTAAAAATGCAGCTGCTGGAATAGCGAGAATAACGATTACGCCAACAACATAAATAATTGCTGTTTTCTTATGTTTAAATTTGACATTTTTTCGATAAGTCTTAACTTCTTCACTACGCTGGTTTTTGTCGTAAGGAGAGAAATAGATTTTCGACGGATCAACTTGCATAGTTTTATTCTATCATAAAACCCTTAAGGTTGACTTGGTGTGTTATGATATATTTATATGTCTAAAAATTTAGTAATCGTAGAGAGCCCGGCTAAAGCCCACACTATCGAGAAATATCTCGGGAGTGATTTTAAAGTGCTAGCTTCTGTTGGGCATATCCGTAAAGATACCAAGGTTGATAAATCGACTTTTGATGTGACGTATGAGATTGACCCGGAGCATAAAAATATCATTTCGGAGCTTAAAAAAGAAGTGAAGTCCGCCGACAAAATCTGGCTCGCAACCGATGAAGACCGCGAAGGAGAATCGATTTCTTGGCATCTTCTAGAAGTTTTGAAGCTCCCAAAGGACACGGCGAGAATTACCTTCCATGAGATTACTAAGACTGCTTTAGACGAAGCAATTAAGAACCCGCGTACAGTAGATATGGATATGGTGGCCTCGCAACAAGCGCGCCAGACTCTTGATATGCTCGTAGGTTACGATCTTTCCGATATGGTACGCAAAAAAGTGCCAGGAGCAATTTCGGCTGGGCGTGTCCAGAGCCCTGCACTTAGGCTCGTAGTAGAGCGCGAGAAAGAGATTGATAAGTTTGAATCTAAATTTAATTTCAAGGTAACTGGTAAGTTTAAAAAAGATGCCGAATTTGAGGCAACTTATGACGGTGACGCTCCAGAAAATGAAGAAAATTCTGTAAAACTACTTGAGAAATTAAAAGACGCCGATTTTGCTGTTACCGATGTCAATGAAGAAGAAGGCACGAAGGCCAGCCCGGTGCCATTTACTACTGCAGCCTTGCAGATTGAAGCAAACGCTAAGCTCGGGTTCTCGTCGCGCACCACGATGACAGCAGCCCAGGGGCTTTATCAGGCTGGTTTAATTACTTACCACAGAACTGATTCGCTTAATTTATCTCGCCAGGCTGTCGCCGAGATGGCTGGCTATATTGAAAAAAGTTTTGGCAAAAACTATTTAAAAGTTCGCTCATTTAGGACTAAGGACGCATCAGCCCAAGAAGCCCACGAAGCTATCCGCCCGACTAGTATCTCTAGAACTACCGCCGGCCGCAATGATTATGAGAAAAAGCTTTACCAATTAATTTGGACAAGGACACTTGCAACCCAAATGGCAAACGCCAAGGTTGCAAAAACCACAATTACAATCGAAGGGAAGAATGAACCGTTCGTTGCGAAGGGTGAAGTAGTGATATTTGACGGCTATCTTCGCGTTTATGGCAAGGCTCGTGACTTGGAGCTACCGAAACTCGTGCGTGGCGATAAAGTGGCTAATTTAAGCCTCTCAGCGCGTCAGAACTATTCAAAAGCGCCGGCGAGGTACACGGAAGGCTCACTAGTTAAAAAACTTGAGGAGCTTGGTATTGGTCGCCCGTCAACTTACGCTTCGATTATGACCGCCATCCAGGTGCGTGGTTATGTAGTAAAGGGTGAAAGTGAGGGTTCTAGCCGTAATATCGTTGAGATTGTTGCCGAAAATGGCAAAATAACCCGTAATACAGTATCTGAGAAATACGGCGCCAACAAAGGAAAGCTCGTACCGACGCCAATTGGCGAACTGGTTGCAGAATTCTTGGTAGATAATTTCAAAAACATTGTTGATTATAAATTTACCGCCAACATTGAAAAAGATCTTGACCTGGTAGCAGAAGCAAAACTCGAACGCGTAAAGATGCTCCGAGATTTTTATGGTCCGTTCCGCGACACTGTAGCTGTGGCTCAGGGAGCAGAACGTTATAATAATTCGAAATTGCTTGGCCACGACCCGGAAACTGGCAAACCTATCTATGCCAAAGTCGGGAAAAACGGTGGTTTTATCCAACTCGGTGACAATGAAAAAGAAGCTGGCGAAAAACCGCGCTTTGCACCACTACCTAAGCGTAAATCTGTAAAAACTGTAACTTTAGAGCAAGCTTTAAAGCAGCTTGCTCTGCCGTCTCTTCCTCGTGTACTCGGCACCGCAAAGGACGGAAACGAAATTATCGCCGCGAACGGCCCATTTGGTCCGTATTTAAAGGGTGGCAAATATAATATCCCAATGAAAGATTACGACCCATATACTGTGACATTTGAGGAAGCTTTGCCACTTTACGAGGCAAAAGTTAACTCAATTATCGCTGATTGGGACGACATTATGATTATAAATGGCGCATACGGACCTTATATCAAGGGCCCGGGTAGGCGTAATAATGTCAAAGTTCCAAGTGATGTTGATCCTAAAAAACTAACTCGTGCTGAAGCCGAGGAAATCCTTAAGAACAAACCAAAAGCTACTCGCCGTGGCGTACGCGGTGGTCGCTCCAAAACCACTAAAAAGAAGTCGGCAAAGACTTCTAAATAATCTTAGTTTTACAATATTTTTGCCATTATTGTTATGCTTCTAGAATTTTTTTTCACAATTGTAAAAAATGTGCTACAATAATAACAGAAAATAAAAATTTCATAGTTGACAATTAGTGAAAACTATGTTATTATAAGCATTATTAACAGTAACAACAGGGATGGAATAAAGGAAAATACTGATGGACCAAAATGCGGAAATCCTAAAAAAAGCAATATCCGGAAGCCTAAAAATCATTGAACAGAAACGTGAAAGAGAAATAATTTCTCGTCGTTTCGGTCTAAATGGCAAAAAAGAAACACTTGAACAAATCGGCGAAATGTTATCAATTACACGTGAGCGTGTTCGCCAACTCGAAAAGGCAATTTTAATCCGTCTCCAAATTTCCGCAGAAGACAATCAAATCCCTGAACTTGCTGCAGCTGAAAAGATCTTGATTCGTAACCTCACTGAAATGGGCCGCGTAGCTAAATTATCTGATCTCGCCGACAAAGTGTACGGTAGAGTTGCTACTGCATCCGAAAGAACTGGTATTTATTTTATTGCAACCTTTTCAAAAGCTTTATCCGTAATTGAAGAGAATGACAAGTATAATGCGGCAATAGGCATCGCTGAATATGGTGATGAAAAAACTATTCGCGCTAAGACCGACGAGATTGTTAAGGTTATCCGCGAGAATAAAGCGCCAATGACACTAGACGAGCTTGACAATAAGCTAGATTATGAGCACCCTGACCATATTAAAGCCGTTGCGTCAATTTCTAAACTGTTAGCAACACTTAATGGCTTGTGGGGACTCGCTAAATGGCCTACTGTTAACCCGAAGAATATCCGCGATAAGATTTTTGTGATTCTAGAAGCTAAAAAAGAACCAATGCATTTTTCTGAAATCGCTAAAGAAATCGCTGATTCTAATTTCAAGAGAAAAAATGTTACCGTCCAGGCTATTCACAACGAATTAATTAAGGATTCTCGTTTTGTGCTCATCGGCCGCGGTATTTATGCACTTTCTTCTTGGGGTTACAAGAAAGGAACTATTTCCGAAATCATCACTTCAATTCTCGAAAAGTCAGAAACTCCACTCACTAGAGAAGAGATCGTAAAACAAGTTCTCCGCGTCCGCAAAGTTAAAGAAACAACTATTCTTCTGAATTTGCAGAATAAAAAATTGTTTAAGAAAATTGATAAGAACTCTTATACTTTAGCATAGTTTATGCTAGAATATACTTATGGATAAAGTCATACATTTTATTTTAACGCCGATGTTTTGGATTCCGGCCGTTGCTATCTTGGCTTATTTTACTTACCGAAATTACAAAAAACTTAATACTTTAAAGGTGTTAAATGTTGACTCCGTGCTTCTCATGCTTGAGATTCCGCGCACGAACGATAAGAAGGAACTTGCGGCCGAACAATTATTCGCATCGCTCCATGGTATTCTCCGCGACAAGCAAGAATTAAAGAATTCCGGTGGCGTGCAAGAACATTTGTCATTTGAAATTGTTTCAACTGCTGGGCAAATTCGTTTTTATGTTTGGGTGCCAAAAGTTTTGCAAAGCTTTGTAGAAGGGCAGATTTATTCGCAATACCCGACTGTACAAATCTACAAAATGAACGAAGACTATGTTGATGCACGTACAAAATACCCAGTAAGTTACACCGCAGAGCTTACTCTCGCCGACAATTCAGCGCTCCCAATCAAAACTTTTGAATCATTTGAAGTGGACCCACTTGCCGGTATCACTGGTACGCTCGCAAAACTCAGCCCGGAAAAAACCGAAGAGATGTGGATTCAGATTTTGGCGCGCCCAATTCCGGATGATTGGCACAAAAACACAACTGATAAATGGGTAAAGTCAGTAAAAGCTGGGAAAAAGACTTTGTTTGGCAGTTCAATCGATTGGACTTATGTAATTGAAATTCTTGGTGCACTTTTCCGCCCACCAGCCGGTGGTACTAATTCGGAAGTTAAAGTTGAGCTATCGGACCGCGCAAAAACTCAAATTAGTAAGGCTGAAGAAAAGGCTACTAAACTCGGTTATGAAGTAAAGATTCGTTTGGCATACCTAGGCCAAAGCGACATTGATGCGAAACTAAATATGCAGGCTCTCGTTGGTACTTTTAAGCAGTTTAATTCTACAAACCTAAATGGTTTCAAACAGGTGGGTGGTACGTTTAGCAGGGATGAACTATCCGCCTACAAGATGCGTGCTTTCGCCGACAGTGGTTTTATTCTTAATATTTCGGAGCTTGCTTCGGTTTATCATTTGCCACATACGTCAGTTGAAACACCAAATATTGTTTGGGCAAGTTCTAAAACAGCTGAACCGCCAGCTAAGCTTCCGGTTCTTACCGGCGAGATGGCAAACGACGAAAATATTTCGGCCTTTGGTCTTACCAACTTCCGCGGTATCAACCACCAATTTGGTTTGATTCGTCGCGACCGTTCACGCCACGTTTATATTATTGGTCAAACTGGTGCCGGTAAGTCTGGGCTTCTTGAGCTTATGGCGCTTTCTGACCTCTTTTATAACCAAGGCTATTGTATTATCGATCCACACGGTGATTTTGCAATTGATAACCTTAAATTCGTGCCAGAAACACGTATTAAAGACGTTGTTTACTTCAACCCGGCCGATACGGCTTATCCGGTGGCCTTTAACCCACTAGAGGTTAGCGACCCAGCCAAAAAGCCGAATATTTGCTCTGAAGTAATTGGCGTACTTAAACGTATGTTTGGTGATTCTTGGGGCCCAAGACTGGAGCATATCCTTCGTTATACGCTTCTTGCCCTACTTGATCGCCCAGAAACCACACTGCTTGATATTTCTAGGATGCTAACTGATAAAGACTTCCGTAAGGAAACGCTTGAATATTGTCATGATGTTACGGTGCTACAATTCTGGAAGCATGAATTTGGCCAATGGAATGATAAGCAAGTCAACGAATCAATTGCGCCAGTTCTAAACAAGGTTGGTGCGTTTACTGCTAACCCAATTATTCGTAATATTATTGGCCAGCCAAAGTCTTCATTTGATATTCGTAAAATCATGGATGAGGGTAAAATCCTAGTTGTAAACCTATCTAAAGGTCTAATTGGTGAAGATAATGCCGCAATTCTCGGTGCATTCCTCGTCACTAAGGTCCAGCTCGCCGCAATGAGCCGTTCGGATATTCCAGACGTCAAAGATCGTCGTCCATTTTATCTTTATGTAGATGAGTTCCAGAACTTTGCCACGGATTCCTTTGCCGTGATTCTATCCGAGGCGCGTAAGTATGGCCTTAACCTCACGGTGGCTAACCAATATGTTGCACAGATGACTGATTCGGTACGTGATGCGGTGTTTGGTAACGTAGGCACGACGATTAGTTTCCGCGTTTCGGCCGACGACGCACCGATTCTGTCTAAACAATTTGAGCCGATTTTTGAGGCAGCTGATCTCTTGCAGCTCAATAACCGTAATTTCGTGATTTCGATGATTATCAACGGCGAAAAAGTTCCTGCTTTCTCTGCTACGACTCTACAAATCCCAGATTCGCCAAAGGATAATTTTGACGATATCATTTCGAATTCCCGTGCTCATTATGCCCGCCCACGCTACGATGTAGAAGCTGAGATTCGTGAAACGATTGAACAATCAGAAAAATACAAGAGGGAATTATCAGATTCCGGTCGCCAGGAGACGGTATTTACACCAGTTTCTCGCACCATGGTGACTGATGCACCATCTATGCCGACCAATGGCTATGTGTTAAAAGCCGAACAAAAACCGAACATTAAAAGACCGTCTACGCCACAAGAAGAATTCCGCCGCCAAAACCTCAGCCCAAATGCCGCTGAAGGTAAAGAAAGACTTGGACTTAAGGATCTCGCAAAACTCGTTAAAAGAAATGAGGGAAAGACGGAGCCTCGGCAGGAAACGGCCGTAGAAGCCAAAATAAAGCCCGTAGAGGCCACGAAAACTCAAGAGCCGAATAAGAAAGGGAAGGAAAGGAATTCTCGCAAAAAAGCCGGTAAAAAGGCCCTAGATGCTTCCCCTACCCCTGTAAAACAGGTTGAGAACACCCCAAATCCAGCTCCACAATCCCCTACCCCTGTTCCCGCCCCTGTTAAGCCAGAAGAAAAACAGCCAGTTTCTACCCCTGTTTCTACCCCTGTTAGACCAGAGGTAGTATATCAGGAGAAATCAGTGGTAGAGATTTATCCATCCCACGATAAAGCTCCGCTTGACCGGCCAATCAACCGCCCGGATCATTATGCAGAAGTTGATAATAGCTCAGACGGATTTTTGGCAATCAAACACTAGGAAACTAAACAAAATCTAAAAATTGGCCGGCCCGACAAAAACGGGCCGGATTTTAGACAGAAACACATGCGTCCATTTCTACATAGTTCTAATGTCGCACAATATAGATTTTAAGACATTTAAGATATATGGAAAAGACGGTTGAATATACGTCTTTTACAGGGTAAATATGGCAGGCCGGGCGGGAATCACGCAATAATTCCCATTTAACTACATGGCTCGATTCGTCATTTACATTTACATTTGAAACTTTAAATCCCGCCTAATATTCACTCAAATTTCAGGCGGCCCTCCGCCGGTATTCCAGTACCGTACTCGGGCCGTGAAATTTGAATTCATATTGGGATATCTAAAAATGTTTCAAATATAAATTATTAATGCCGGATCTAGCCATCCAGTTGGTGCAAATTTGGTCGTTTTTGGCCGCTACCCCTGTTTGTGACTGGCTCCCGCTCCAAGTTTTCCACAATTTGACATTTCCCTTGCTTTATTTCCCTTTTTCCATTTTTCCCTGTTATTTTACATATTTTCGTATTTTTACATGTCATTTCAAACCCCTTAACCGAACAGAAACCGAACAGAAGAACAGAGAAGACCAATAGAACAAAAACCGAACAGTTCCCTATTTCCAGTAGGCTTTTCCCTCTATACGGACGTCTATATAGATGAAGGTTTCTAGCCAATTAGTATCCCCTAGATAACGAATCATGCGGTCGGCATCTTCAACAGATACCGCGGTATCACGATCAATGGTCATTTTAATGTAGCCATTATATCCTTCAAGGTAAAAATCTACTTCGCGGATGGCGCCACTAGGGATGACGGCTTTAACAGGGTTATAACCGAGGTCGCGAAAGTCAATTTCGGCCTGGCCAATGTATTCTTTCATACGCGAGGTAATAGTACCGCCAGTAGTGGAGGCAGCTTCGTCAACTACTTCAATAGTTGGGGTTGGGGTAACTGTGATGGTGCCAGAAGCCGGCTCTTCTTCCCTTGCGCCGCCAAAGAAATATCCAATTACACTGACCATAAAAAAGGCGACTGCAATAAAACCAATAATGGTAAAAGTAATACGGAGAATTTGTTTAGTTTTGTTACGTTTATGGGTTTCGGCGCGCTCAGAAGCTGTCTCGAGCTTTTCCCTGCGCTCGGCGATAGTACGACCAGATTGAATAGAGGTATTACGCTTCACTGCCAGCCACCCCAAGTATTATATCGGCGAGGCGGGATGCGGCATCAGCACGCGCTTCCTTATGAAGAGCGTCAGCCATGTCGGCACGGGTGCGAGCAGATTTCACGAGATGGCGAATGGCTTCTAGGAGCCTTTTTGGGTCTTCCATCATTTCGGAATCGTTTAAAACTTCAACAGCTTTGGCGGCCTTTAGACGCTCAGCATTGCGAACTTGGTGGCTACCCGGAAGACGCTCAAATGGGACTAGAATGACAGCTTTTTTAAGGGCGGCGAGCTCAGCAATAGTAGTAGCACCGGCGCGCGAGACGACCACGTCTGCTGCCCCCATGAGTTCGTTCATAGTAGTATTAAATTCCCACATACGGAAGTTGGATTCAAGTGAGGCATTTTCCCAGTTTTCGTAGCGTTTTAAATCAACCATGTCTTCGTAGTGTTTACGGCCGGCAACGAGACCAACTGATGCGATTTTTAGAAGGTCTGGCAAAATTTGCCGGGTGGCTTCATTTAAATTTTCGGAGCCTTGAGAACCACCGGTAATCACGACGAGTGGTTTATCAACATTAAACGAAAAGGCTTTTTTAAGCGACAATTCCCTGGCCGGAGTGACAGCTTTATATTCTGAACCGACCGGAATACCAGTCCAAACATAATTTGGGTGTTTTTCTAGAACTTCATCGGACGGCGGGATACCAAAGGCAACCTTTTCGGCTTTCTTCATAAGGATGCGATTGGCTAGACCGGCTACAGCATCGGATTCGTGGATAACGTATGGGATTTTAAATAATCTTGCAATTAGACCAACCGGCAAACCAACATAACCACCCTTTAAAAAGATTACTTTTGGGCGAGTCTTTTTATTAATTAAACGACAAAAACAAGTGAAAAGACCGGCAATAAAACCAAAAAAGCCAAGAATATTGCCAAAGATTAAATCTTTAATTGTGATGTCGATATGAACAAAATAATCACGGAAGGTCCAACCCGAATAACGGTGGAATTTGCCGGCCGGAAGGCGACGAACTCTAATAGCAGAATTCTTTGGTTTATCGTGCGAGTCGGTCCAAGAAACACCAAGCTCGGTAGTAAGCTTAGTGACATTTTTGTAATATTTAAAATCAGTCCAAAATTCAACTTTGGCGCGTGGTTTCTTTTCTAGAATCTCACGAACGACGGCGACGGCTGGAGTAATGTGCCCGCCCGATCCCCCGCCGACCACTAATATCTTCATTTTTGATTACCTCTCTACTAGTATAGCATGAAAGTTGTAAAACTAGGCCGATTGCGAATGAGATAAAGATCATGCTTGTACCGCCATATGAAAGGAGTGGGAGGGTGATTCCGGTGACTGGAACGAGACCGGTCATGGCCATAATATTGACGGCAACTTGGGCGAGCGTCCAAGAGAAAACGCCAACAATCATGATTCTTTCATTACGCCCACTTGTATGCTCGGCAACTTTAAGCATGCGGATGAGCATAGCGCCAAAAACCGCAATAATGACAAAAAGCCCAACAAAGCCAAAAGTTTCGCCCATAATAGCAAAGACGGAGTCGTTGATGGATTCTGGAAGATATCCTGTGGCCTGAACAGAATTACCAATGCCAGCACCAAATAAACCACCGGTACCGATGGCAAGCATGGCATTTTCGATGTGATAAGTTGAATCGGAACTGGCGGCACCGGAAATTGTATCCAGCCACGCATGAATGCGTTGCATACGGTGTGACGAAGTTGCTATTGCACCAACCGCCACCACTAAAACTATCGCTATCATAATAAGATATTGTTTCATTGAAATATCAGAAATTAGAAGCGTACCGAAAATAATTGCCATTAAAGCTACGCCAGTGCCAAGATCACCCTGAGCAACTACGACAAGGCCAAGCGAGGCGCCACAAACGATAATGAGCGGAAGCCAAAATTCTTTAAACTTACCGATGCTTCCCTCTTCTTTTTTACGAGTGAGAAAATCTGCAAGATATATGACTAAAGCAAGTTTTAAAAATTCTGCCGGCTGAAAACTAACTGGACCAAGGTTGTACCAACGGCATTCGCCGAGTTCGCATTTAGCAAGCGAGGAGCCAGATTCGGCAAGAATCCAAAGTAGGACTGACAATAGAATACCAACAATGATAATTGGCTTAGCAAGTTTTTTGATTAGGTCGTACGGAATAACTTTAAAAGCTAGAAAGAAAGCAACGAGTGATAATACTACGGAGCGAAGTTGGCCGAAGAAAAAGTCATAGGTACCGTAATTGGTGCCGTAAGTTGAGTTTAAGACATTAGCACGCATTGGACCAATCGCATAAATCACGATGAGGCCAAGCGCCATCAGACCGAGTGTTGAAAAAAGAATACCAAGATCTGATTTGTGTTTACGATTCACTAGATAGCGCCTCCGACGGCAGCGAGAAAGATGCCCATAAACGCTAAGACGCCGGCAATAATCCAAAAACGCATCACAATTTTTGCTTCACCCCAACCTTTGGCTTCGAGATGATGATGGAGCGGAGCTGATATAAAGACTTTTTTGTGGAAGAATTTTTTACTGATAAGTTGAATGAGGCTGGAGCCAGTTTCTACCACAAACATGAGGCCAATAACTGGAAGAAGGAGGAAGGAGTTGGTCATCATTGAAACAACACCAAGCCCTGCACCAAGCGCGAAAGAACCGGTATCGCCCATCATAAAACGGGCTGGTGGTACGTTGAACCAAATATAAGAAAGTAGCCAACCTACAACCGTCATACAAAAGCCAAAGAGGAGCATTTTACCCTGGAACATAGCAATCACACCGAAGGCTCCGTATGCTAACATGGCAAGACCTCCAGACAGACCGTCGAGTCCGTCGGTAATATTAACAGCATTTGATGTTGCAACTACAGCAAAGGCAAAGACTAAAATCATGCCAACTACACCGATTTCGAAATCGCCTAGGAATGGAATCATCACAGTAGTCCAACCGAGTTTTACGGCAAAGAACCATCCTAAAACTAAACCAATAGCGGAGATTAGGAAGAATTTAACTGGACCTCTTAACCCGGCAGCACCGCGGCCAGAACCGAAAATATTGATTGAATCATCAATCACGCCAACGAATGAACCGCCGAGGAAGCCAACAAGTGGTAGCCAGGTTTGGCCACGATCGAGGTTGAAAATCCAGGTCACAATGGTAACAACAATTACGCCGATTAGGCCGGCCATGGTTGGGAAAGTGTGTTTAAATTTATGGGCGTGAAGCTTAGTCATGACTGGCAGAGCTTCGCCGTCTACGGTAGTTTTTTTCTGCTTTTTCCAAAACTTATATTTATAGGCAACGTAGGTATAAACTGGAGTAAGAAGCATGGACAAAAGGAAGCTCGTGAGTGCGAGCAAGATTCCGTAAAACATTTCGTCATTAATGTTCATATACATATATTATACTACGCTTTCGGTTTAATTTTATAGTAATCGATGATGTAATGAGATAAAACGTCAAAGAGGTCCATGGCGTCGCCACTACCGATAGCCTGACCTTCGCCCCACATTTTAACCATCACTACGTAGCTTGGCATTTCCCCTTCCGTGGCGATGAATCCCATGTAAGAACCGATGAGATTATTCATTTTGCTATCGTAGGCGCCATCCACGATGACCTGAGCCGTACCAGTCTTACCACCAATCCAGTAACCTGGGCGATCGGTGCCATTGCGGACCTTCCAGCTACGGTTATTAATGAGGAGGTCTCGCATAATGGAGCTGGTAGTATCGGTAAGGATCTGTTCTTCGACGGTTTCACGGTTTTCAAGTGGCTTAATAACGCCGTTTTCAAGCGTCCCTTTAACAATTGACGGTGTGCGCCAGTAGCCACCATTTACGACCGCCGAGAAGGCCGTAGCAGTCTGAATCATAGTAATACCAAGGTTCTGGCCAAAAGTCATATTGGCATAGGTAGAATTGCGTCCCCAACCTTCGTTTGGATCTTCTATATAGCCCTCGGCTTCGATAAGTTCGATACCAGTGGCCTGGCCAAGGCGGAATTTGTTGTGATAATAATCGTAAAGCTTTTCCCTGCCTTTTTGGTTGATTTCGTCTGGGTTATCGCCAAGAAGTTTGAGGGCGTTGATTGAGCCGGTATTTAGCGACCAATACAGAGCATCCTTCATGGTAATTGTGCCATAAAGACTGGAGCGGGTTTCGGCGTTCCAAATAGTCCAATCATCGACTTTTTCGTAGTGACGGTTAAAGTAAGTGGTGTCGCCATTCATTCTTCTCTCATTAATAGCGGCAGAATAAGCGAAGCTTTTGCAGATTGAAGCAGGTTCATATGGAACTTCAGTTACTTGATTGATATAGGCGGAGGCGTCTTTGACATGGCCGTAATTTGCTGGACTGTAATTTGGTAAACTAGCCATCGCAACGACTTCGCCAGTATTTGGATTCATCACGAGTACAGCAGCGTGATCGGCGGCGGTGTTATTGATGGCATTCATGGCGCGCTCTTCAATGCCCTTTTCAAGATTACGATCAACGCTTAAAACGATATCTTTGCCATCTTCGGCTGGAATTTTAATGTTGTCTTTACCAATTGAAAGTGCAACTTTATTAACGTCTGCAATGGTTTTTAAAGTACCTTCTTTACCGGTTAAAATTTTATTTAACGAGCCTTCGGTACCATATTGACCAATGCCATCGGCGTTGACAAATCCAAGCATGCCAGAAGCCATTTCACCTTCTGGATAAACTCTTGCATTTCCTTCCTTTAGCCAGACGGAACTAATTCCCTCTTCGGCGATAGCAACCGCATTAGTATACGGTACATTTTTAGCTACAATATAATATCTAAGACCTTCAATATTATATACTTCGTCTAAGTCAGCAGTGATGTATTTTTTGGCGTGGGTTTCGAGTGCGGTCTTAATTTTATCTTTTTCGGTAACTGCTGGGTCAATAATGACGGAATAAACTGTTTGGTTTAAAACAACTGCCACCGGTTCGTTGCCATCCATCATATAGATTTCGCCGCGTTTTGGTGAAATAGTTTCAAGAATCGTGTGTTTTTCATTGGCTTTTGCCACCCACATGTCATGTTCAACAATTTGAATGAAAAATAGTCGCACGGCAATAATCGCTAGTGCGACAAAGACAGTTTTCTTTAGGATGCTAATCCGCGACATAACCTGTTACCACGGCGTCTTCCATGACGGCAGCAACAGTACTATTTTTAGCTGCAGCAACAGATGTTAGGCGCGCTTTTTCGACTGCGAGATCGTCTCGACGGGCGGTCATTTCAGAAATCTCAGATTCAATGTCAGAAATTTGGTAATCAAAGCTGGTTGCTTTAGTGCCTTCTGCTACGTAGATCAGTCCAAATACAAGCGTAAGCATAGCAACAATGATGGTTTGAGAAATGGAACCGAGACTTCTTTTGGTGTGACGGACGATATTGCGATTTCGGACGAAGCCAGCGCTCACTTCTCTCCTCGACACATATGTTTGACTGATCATTTTTTTGTTTTTCCTCGCTTGATTAATAATTCTTGTTTGTTTTTGTTTTCACTCGTGTTTTTTGTCTTAGTCCGGGGGCTCTTACAAGCAGAGCTATAAGTGGCCTGTAAGAGCTTGCCCGGGAAGGTCATACACTTCACACTCTCGTGAAAAACTCTAGTTTTGGCGGACCTCAACGGTCCATGTCACTAGCCTTAGGAATCCGGGCGAGTCGCCCCGCCCGGCGGAAGGACTAGCGGAAGTTTACTTTGACGATTTGTTTGCGAGATTTATTCGCAACTAAAATTTGCTTTGGCATAGCTGCCTCCTTTTATGTTTTGTTTTTATTTTTATCAATTCCGCGTCACTACTCGCAGTTTGGCGCTTCTAGCTCGCGGGTTGATAACTAACTCCTGGTTTGCCGCAATAATTGGTTTTTTAATTCCCTGGCGTAGTTCCGACTCCTCACCGTGGCTCGTAGCTTCTTTGAAATAATCTTTTACTAGACGATCTTCGAGACTATGAAAGGTGATGATGCCGACGCGACCATTTTTGTTTAGTAGTTTCGGTAGAAGTGGTAAGGTCTTTTCAATTTCGGTCAGTTCGTCATTTACTACTATACGAATGGCTTGGAATATTTTGGTCGCTGGATGAATGTGACTATGGCGAGATTTACTAGCGATAATATTCGCGAGTTCGCTAGTAGTATGAATCGGGCGGTTATGAACTATTTCTCGTGCTAAGAGCCTTGCGTGCCCAGGTTTCTCTTCTCCGTATTTGACAAAAATGTCCGCAAGGGTTTTTTCGCTCCAGTGGTTAACAATTTCGTCAGCTGTTAATTTCTGGCGCCGATCCATCCGCATGTCTAAAGGACCGTCGTTTTTAAAAGAAAAGCCACGTTCCCCATTATCCAGTTGCGGCGAAGAAACACCAAAATCCGCGAGTATTATGTCAAAAGTCTTTCCACACTCAATTAACTGTAGCACTGCGCCATAAAAGTCTGTGTTTAGTAGTGTTGTTTCCGGTGGGAATTTTTGCTTCAAGTGAACTATTGCAAATTCGTCGCGGTCTACTAAAACCGATTCTTTATAATTCAGTGTTACATCCAAAATTGATTTAGCGTGCCCGCCTAGCCCGGCTGTTAAATCTAAATAAGATTCGCCTGGTTTAGGATTCAGGTTTGCTAATACTTCAGACAGTAATACAGGGATATGTTGATTCTCCATACCCATATTATACATTGTTTGAGACCGATCAACTAGAAACTCAGCATGTTTGTTTCTGTTATGATTTTTGTTTGATTTCACAATGAATCTACCACGATTGTACCAGCGCGAAGCTAATCATATAATCGCAGCCGTTGAGAGACTTATTGTGTAAGATTGACCTATTGGTCTATAGAGTTTTATTGGGAGGTGTGTTTAAGGAATGTGCACACGATTTTTTTGACGCATCTCGCTAAAATTAATGCGTGCTAAAGCTCCTAGTTGGCCGATCTCAAACTTTTTTAATGTGCTTTTTGTTTTGTGGTTTTTATGTATGATTCCACTTGACCTTAGTTTATACTAATTTTTTAAAAAAAGCAAGAGCTTTTTTAGACTTTTTCAAAGATTTTTTAGATCTTGGAGTTTTCCACATATGCGAAAAACTCCCCTGTTATTTTTCCCGAACAAACACCATTGATTTTTGTTTTGAAATATTTTATAAAACCCGAACAAACGGGGGAGAATTGGCAATTTTTTGGTTTGTGCTATAATGGAAATTACATATAAGTGGAGATAATTATGGATAACGAACCGTTTGATGTCTTTCTATGGGCGAACGAGATCGACGAGATAAAGAACAACGTTTCGGCGGAGCTATTCTTATTTAATAAAAACTACACGCCGTACAAGATTAAATACTCTGATAAACTGACTGGTGCGGTAAAGTCGATGTTTATGCAAGAGGCGGTCCATTACATTATTGAAGAGGCCGATAAGGGGCTAGAATGCCGCGAATATGAGAAGGCAGATGGCGAGGAGAAGGTGATTTATCGTACTTCCCTTTCTAAGGTTGGCCGGGCCGAAACTTTAATCCACCTGATTGAAAATGAGTATAAAGATATAGATTATTTCTCGGAAAACGAATATGACTTTAAAAAAGTCAAAGGTATTATTGCGAAATTCACCTATCCAGGCGAAGAAGGCATGAAGACTTTCTATATCGCAAAAATTATTTCCGCTTCATCAGCTTTAAAGGGTGCCTCGTCATGGGAAATCAATGGCGAAAGCTTCGAGCCGTTCTCGGCCGAGATTGCACTGAAGATGCCGGACGACAACCAAGTCGCAATTGTGGACGGTATAATTATTGTGTTCAACCAAGCAAAATTTGAGAACCTTTTTCAATATGACTATAAATCACAGGTAATTGCAGAGGCGAAAGCTAAAGAACTCACCGAAAAATACAAGCTTTCGTTTGCGGAAGGTTTGACGCTTGATGCACTTTTGCAGGACAAAAAGCCGGTATTAAAGAAGCTCCAAGCCATGGATATTGCCGAAGAAATGCCACAAGATAAATTGCTTGATTATGCTGATGAGATGCAACTTGAACTGATGACTGATGACGATGGTTCGATTATTATCATGGATGACAAAGATCTCACAATGTTTGTAAATCTTTTGAATGAAGACTATTACGTATCGCCAGTTAATGGGCGCCGTTACGAGATTAAATCCAAAAAATTACTCGGCGAGCCGGATGGTGAACCACCTAGAGGTTAAATAGAGCAACAAAATCAGCCATTCTCGGTAGCGCTCCGGGCCGCTAGGCCAAGTCTCACTACCTCGAATGGCTATTTTTGTTGCTACATTTCAAAGTATGGGAGTTCAACAACGTCGTACTCACCAAGAGTTTCAAAGGTTTTTCTGAGGTCGTTACGGGCTTCAGCAACAGATTCGGTGTCGCCGAGTTCGGATTCAATTTTAGCAAATGCTTCGCCTGGGCGGCCGTCGATTTCATCAAGATAAATTTTAGTGCCTTCGCCCATCAAAAGATCTTGGCGGCGGCGAGAAACTTCACCGGCTAAACGAAAACCAAGTTGCAAGATAATATTTACCATGTTGGTATAATCGTCAACAGGGGTGGTTTCGACAATATCAACGCCAGAATCTTCAATGTGACGACGTAAAATCAAAGAATAACGCGGTTGGTCGTTTACGGCATTCATCTCTGTGCGCATAATAAGACGAGGGTAGTTTCTTCCCCTTTCGTAGCCACGTGGAACATAAACGCGGTCGTGTTGCCAATACATAGCAGAAAAATCAAGATCAATATCGGATAATTTATCCTCAAAAGTGTCACGACTCTGGAGCCTACATTTCAATATGACTTTCTTCATACTTTAATTATATCACAAAACATAAGAAATGTAAAGATTAGCGCCAGATGACATCGAGGAGCCGACCTTCGACCGAGCGAACGCCGTTCCATTCATTTTCGATGGGGCGAATTAGAAATTCACATTCATCTACTTCAGAGAGGGTGAACCAGCGTTCTGGAGCGAAAAAAGCGACGAGTTTAATGATTTTGCCATCACTACCCTTAATATCGACGCGAAGATGCTGGCTTTTGTCACCCATTGGTTTTACTGTGAGAATCTGGGCGTTTGTGATAGCAAAAGTTGGTTCTTCATTCCCTGATCCGAATGGCTCGAGCTGTTTTAAGTCTTCAATAAAATCAAGTGAAAAATCGCTAATATCTTCGGTGGTGAGATCTGGCTGGAGTTTTAAATACTTTTCTTGGTCTTCTAGATTTAAACTCTTGTAATACTCATTGATTTTTTCGCGGAAAGCCCAGAGATTTTCGCTTTTAACACGAACGCCGGCGGCGGCGGCGTGACCACCACCGTTTACGATAGCATCCTTGGCAAATTCGAGGGCATCAGCAAGATTAAAGTCGCCAAAACTGCGCCCAGAGCCCTTAAAAACGCCGTTTTCGGTTTCCGTTAAGACAAAGGCGGGTTTTTTAAAGGTTTCAACGAGGCGGCCAGCAACAATACCGAGAATGCCTTCGTGCCAATCGCCGGTTTCGATGATGACTGGATCGTCTTTTTCGCCGCGCCTAATGATTTCTTCGGTGGCGGAGCGTTGTTCGGTGCGGCGTTTTTTGTTGAGATCCTCCAAGGTATTTGCAAGAGACGCGGCTTCGGTTGTTGAGTTGGTGCGAAGAAGGTTTAATGCTATTTCGGCGGTTTCGAGACGCCCGGCGGCGTTTAAACGTGGGCCAATCTGAAAACCAATGGAATCAGAGGTGATAGATTTAACCCCGGCATTACGCATGAGCTCTTTTAGGCCTTTACGGCGAGTTTTGCTTAGGACTTTAACCCCGTAATAGCCTAAAATGCGGTTTTCGCCGGTAAGAGGCATACTATCGCAGATAGTACCAAGAAGCACGAGATCTAAAAGCCATTTTTCTTGGCCATTTTCGATGAGACCGGATTTTACTAGAGCCTCAGCGACTTTAAAGGCTACGCCGACGCCGGCAAGGTCTTTAAGCTTTTCTGGGCCGGCAAAATCGTGTCTTTTGGGGTTAATCACCGCGATAGCCTCTGGGAGAGTATCTTCACATTCATGGTGGTCGGTGACAATAGTGTCGATTTTAAGGGCGTTTAGCTCCTCAATAATTTCGTGATTACGAGAGCCGCAGTCTACAGTAACAACAAGGGTGATTTTGTCATTTTTGGCGCGCTCTATGAGGCGTGGGCTCATACCGTAGCCGTCTACGAAGCGATCTGGGAGCATAATTTCGAGATTTTTGATGTCGGCAAGCTTTAAAGTTTCCTCCATGACGGTCGAAGCGGTGACGCCATCGACATCATAGTCGCCGTAAATCAGAACTTTTTCCCCTGTTTTTACGGCTTTTTTGATGCGCTCAACGGCTTTTTCCATGTCTGGCATTAAAAATGGGTCGGTGAGGCCTTCGTATTTAGGATGCAAAAAAGAGTCGTCTAAACCGCGGTTTTCCACCAGCTGAGTAAAAAGTTTATTCATTTTTCGCCCCTGTTAGCCGATAGTTTTGGATGGTTTGCTGCCCTTTTGGCTTTTAATGACAATGCTTTGAAGTTCCTTCAAAATTGGAAATTGTTTGTTGGTTTGGTAGATTTTGGTCTTGCCTTTTTTGGTAACAATTAGGAATTTACCCTCAGCCATGCGCTCGAGCTCTCTCTGGATGTTGCCTGGATCTTCCTTTATTAGCTTTGCTAGACCCCTGACATGAGTCTTGAAATCCGGGTATTTAGCAAAAACAACAACGATTTTCCGCCTAACTCTTGATGTAATAAATATATCTAACATGTCACCTCGCTTAGTTCTCCCTATTATAGCACACGCTCTGTAAAAATTACAACAATTCTTGATGGATTTTCGATTATAATAGAGGTATGTTCTATGAGGTGATACTCGGTAGAGGGGCGGGAAGGCTCGAGTCGGCCCTGACTTACTCTTTTGATGCCACCTTATTCCCTGGTACGATTGTAGAAGTGCCACTTGGACGCGGCAAATCTGCTGGAATTGTTGTAAAAAAAGTTGCTCAACCGAATTTTCAAACCAAACCAATTTCTAGAATTTTGTATTCAAAACCACTGCCAAGCCACTTAGTAAAGACCGCGGAGTGGCTATCGGCCTACTACCAGGCGCCTTTATCTGTTACGATGGGTATGATGCTGCCAATTGGTGTCCTAAAAAAGCGCCGAAAAACAGGGGTAAAAGGCGCTAAAACCGAACAGTTGGGTCGAAAAACCGAACAAACCGAACATAATAAAGCCATGGTGACAAAAACCGAACAGCTCGTGAAATTGCCGTTTATTGAGCTTAACCAGGCCCAAAAAATGGCCCTAGAAGCCCTTAAAAAGGCCCCAGAAGCCACGAAACTGCTTTTTGGTGTGACTGGTAGCGGAAAAACTAATATATACCTAGAAATGGCTCTAGATGCGTTAAAACGGCAAAAGTCCGTAGTGCTTTTAGTGCCGGAAATCGCTTTAACGGGCCAACTTGTTCGGGTTTTCCAGGAAGTTTTCGGTGATTTAGTGACCATGGTTCACTCTAAACAAACAGAGGTAGAGAGACAAAAAATTTTCAATTCCCTGCTCGATTTAGAGACGCCAAGGATTGTAGTGGGCCCGAGAAGTGCATTATTCGCACCTCTTAATAATCTGGGGCTAATTATTATAGATGAGGAACATGAATCGACCTATTATCAGGAAAATTCACCGAAATATTCGGCGATTCGGGCGGCTAGTTTCATGGCAAAAGCGCTAGAAATAGATTTGATATTGGGGTCGGCAACACCTACAGTTTCGGATTATTACCTTGCAAAGAAGAAGGGATCTCTAATCACTCTTTCCGAAAAGGCCAAATCTTCGGCTAGAAAGCCGGATATCAAGATAATCGATTTTAAAAAACGGGATAATTTTACCAAAAACCGCTATTTTTCAAACGAATTATTGTCTTCTATTTCAGATAATCTCGATAATAAGCGCCAAACACTGATTTTCCATAACCGCAGAGGCTCTTCCCCTCTTACGATTTGTGATAACTGCGGTGAGGAGCTGGTATGCCCGAACTGTTATTTACCTCTGACGCTTCACGCGGATAAGTTTGAACTGGTGTGCCACACCTGTGGGTTTAAGGAACCGGTGCCGGTTTGTTGCCCGAAATGCAAGTCTCCGGGGCTAGTTCATAAGGGATTTGGGACGAAATTACTTGAATCTGAGCTAAAAAAGCTCTTCCCGAAGGCTAAAATCCGACGTTTTGACGCTGATAATAAGAAGGGTGAGGGGCTTGAAGCAGTTTATTCAGAGGTAAAGGCGGGCGAAGTGGATATTCTAGTTGGCACACAGACGCTTGCTAAGGGGCTGGATCTACCGAAACTCGCTACCGTTGGGGTGATACAAGCCGATGCGGGGCTTTCTCTCCCTGATTTTGCGGCTGAAGAGCGGGTCTTTCAGCTACTTACCCAGGTAATTGGCCGGGTAGGGCGAGGCCACATTGATAAGGCTGAGGTGATTATCCAGACTTTCCGGCCAGAACACCCAGTGTTAAATTACGCAATTAGCGAGGATTATGTGAACTTTTCGGAATACTTACTAAAAAAGCGCTATGCTTCGCATTTCCCACCGTTTAAACACATTATGAGACTTGATATCACGCTAAAAACCGAGGCTTTAGTGCTAAAAAAGGTACGAAATCTCTGCACGGAGCTATCTAATAACAAAAACTTATTAGTTTCCCCGCCGATGCCAGCCTTTCATGAGCGGACTTCAAGGGGCTTCACTTGGCAAATCGTAGTAAGAGCGACCTCTAGAAAAGCCTTAATTGAGGCCACAAAAGGCATTGATAAAAACTTCCGCGTAACATTAGACCCACCAAGCATTCTCTAGATAGAAACCTTTCGGCAAATGTGTTATAATATGCATATGGAAATTATTACGACGCCGGATCCGCGCCTCAGAGAGCGTTCAGAGAAGGTCAGCAAGATTACGCCGGAGATTCTGGATATCATTAACGATATGCGGCAGCTTTCGCTTGATTGGGAAAAAGAGCACCCTTATGAGCTTTCGGCAGCCATGGCGGCGCCACAGATGGGTATAAATAAGCGAATTATAATCATTCGCGATGATATGGAAGACAAGAAAAAGGCCACTTTTACGGCACTAATTAACCCTGTTGTGATTAAGGCTGAAGGCAAAACAATCAAAGATTACGAGGGTTGTCTTTCGGTACCTTCAATCTATGGTATGGTACCACGCGCCCAAAAGGTCCGCGTAAAGGCCAAACTTGAGGATGGAACAGAGGTCCGCATCAAGGCTACAGACGAGCTTGCGAGAACGCTTCTTCACGAAATCGACCATCTGGACGGAATTTTATTTATTGATCATATTAAGGACGTTAAGGACGCGTTTTATCGGATGAACGATAATGGCGACCTTGAACCAGTCGACTACGATAAAGAAATTAAGGGTAATAAAGAGCTTTTCCCTGACGATTAATAGAGGTTTTATGGAAAAAATTATTTTCTTTGGCAATGGGCCACTCGCTGAATACGCATTAAAAGTGTTAGAAAAACGTTTTGACGTGATTTTTCACGCCAAAATGCGCGATGATCTAGAGGCTGTGAAAAAGCTAAAAACCTCTCACCCGGAGGCGCACGGGGTTCTCGCATCGTTTGGCGTGATGATAAAACCTGATGTTTTAGATTTATTTGAACCAGAAGGCATTTTGAACATTCATCCTTCCCTTTTACCGCTTTACAGAGGTGCTTCACCAATTGAAAGCGCAATTTTAAACGGCGACACAGAATTTTCCGTATCAGTAATGAAGCTTGTTAAGGCAATGGATGCCGGCCCAGTTTATTACCAAACAACGCTTTCTAAATTACCGATGGATAAGGCCGAGATTTATAAGGCACTATCTGAGGCTGGTGCACAGTGGATTGCCGGTAATTTAACTAAACTACCTGAGCCAACTATCCAAGATGAAAAAAAGGCGACTTTTACGGCTAAACTTGAGAAATCAATGTCTAAAATTGACCCTAAGGGAGAGACAGCTGAGCAGATTTTCCGCAAAATTGTAGCTCTTCAAGGCTTTCCAAAGGTAAAATATGCGTTTAATGGCATTAATTGCATCATTTTAGAGGCGCATGTATTAAAACAGGGTGAGACAGCACCGATTATTCTGGAATGCAAAAGCGGGGCTCTTAGCATCGATAGGCTTCAGCCAGAAAGCAAAAAGCCGATGGATGCAAAAAGCTTCCTAAACGGATATTGTAAAGACTAACCTTTAATAAGTTTGGCGCGATTCTGGCGAATCTCTTCTTTCATTTCAGCAATGGTACGCGTGACAATCTCCCGGTAATCTGGGCGATTTTTTTGGAGCCAATTGGCCGCCTCGGTAGGATCAGTAATCATGTCAAATTCGTTTAGCTGAGTTTCGCTAAGGCCTTTAGAAATGCGCTGGCCAATACGAACTTCAAGCTCTTCCTGAACATAAT
>CAZCPT010000005.1:0-40369 GCA_964499905.1 uncultured Candidatus Saccharibacteria bacterium
TGAACCATCCGGCTTTGAAACGGTACAAATAAATTTCTTTTTACCATCGATTTCTACGCCTTCAAAATAAAGCGAGCAAACTTCGTCTTCTCCTTCATAAAGAGAAAACTTTTCCGAACTTGAACCTGAATTTAAAACTAGAAAAATTTTAGTAATATTTGTTGACATCTTTACTCCTTTAGTCAATTATAACATTTTTCTCAGGTATTCACCAGTTGGAGTCTTGGCGGACTTCGCAAGATCTTCTGGTGTACCCACGGCACAAATCTCGCCACCCTTTAATCCGCCTTCCGGGCCCATATCAATCACCCAGTCTGCACTCTTAATCACGTGTAGATTGTGTTCAATAATAATCATCGAATTACCACCATCCACCAGTTTATTAAGAATCGCAAGTAATCTTTTAACATCATCGGTATGGAGACCAGTGGTTGGCTCATCAAGAATATAAAGTGTTTTGCCAGTCGAACGGCGTGAAAGCTCCGTTGCTAGTTTAATACGTTGTGCTTCACCACCCGAGAAAGTCGTGGCCGGCTGACCAAGTCTAATATAGCCAAGTCCCACTTCCTGAATAGTTCTAAGTTTTGGTGCAATCGACGGAATGTTTTTAAAGAACTCGACAGCCTCGTCAATTGTCATATCAAGTACTTCAGAAATGTCTTTGCCTTTGTATTTAATCTCGAGTGCCTCATGGTTATAACGTTTACCATGACAAGCCGGACAAGTTACATAGACATCCGGGAGAAAATGCATTTCTATTTTATTTACACCATCACCTTGGCAGTGTTCGCATCTACCGCCCTTCACATTAAACGAAAACCTACCGGCTTTGTAGCCACGCACTTCTGCCTCAGGTTGCTGAGCAAATAGTTCGCGAATCTGGTTAAACACACCTGTATAGGTCGCCGGATTAGAGCGTGGTGTTCTACCAATTGGCGACTGATCAATTACAATCACCTTATTAATCTTCTCAATCCCATCGATTCTTTCATGCGTACCAGAAACCGTTTGTGCACGGTGCAACCTCGCCTGAAGTTCATTAGCGAGAATTGTATTAACGAGTGTAGACTTCCCAGAACCAGACACCCCAGACACCACCGTCATTACACCAAGTGGAAAATGTGCGTCGATATTTTTAAGGTTATTCTCACGCGCACCCACTACTACTAATTCATGACCAGCGCGAACTTTGCGGCGCTTCTTCGGTACCGGAATCGTTAATTCACCAGAAAGATACTTGCCCGTAATTGAATCTGGATTTTTGGCTACCTCTTCCGGCGTACCGGCCGCTACTAGCCGTCCACCATTTACGCCGGCCCCTGGGCCAATATCAATAATATAATCCGACGACCACATCGTATCTTCGTCATGTTCAACTACCAACACGGTGTTTTTTAAATCACGAAGATGTTTTAAAGTTGCAATCAGCTTATTATTATCTCTTTGATGCAACCCAATCGATGGCTCATCGAGAACATAAAGCACCCCCTGAAGTCCCGAACCAATCTGCGTAGCCAGCCTAATTCTCTGTGCCTCACCACCAGAAAGCGTATTGGCCGCACGACCAAGCTCCAAGTATCCAAGCCCTACATCCTGCATAAATTTCACACGCTCGCGAATCTCCTTTAGAATCGGCTTTGCAATCATCTCTTCTGCTTCAGTAAAACCTAAATCTTGGTTCAAAACTTCGAGCGTTGCATCTACATCAAGATTACAAACATCCACAATATTAAGATCATGCACCGTCACTGCCAGTACTGCTGGTTTTAGTCTTGCACCATGGCAAGTCTGGCATTCCCTCACTCGCATGAACCTTTCAATATCATGCTTCATAAATTCCGAAATCTTCGGGTCATTATAACGGCGCTCTAGAGTAGGAATTACACCTTCATATGTTGTTTCGTATTTGGTGCCATCAGCAAATCTACCTGAACCCGTAATTCGCATCTCATATTTTTCATCGCCCGTCCCATAAAGAATGATATTTCTCACTTCTTCAGAAAGCTCGCCAATCGGCGTATAAATATTAAACCCGTGCTTCGCACCAACTTGCATTAATCTTTTTAGCCACCAAGAATCTTGTTGCACTCGGTTAAATGGGCGAATGCCACCCTCTGCAATTGTTAAATTCTTGTTAAACACTAATCCTGGGTCAACTTCCATACGGCAACCGAGCCCCGTACAAGTAGGACAGGCCCCTTCCGGCGCATTAAACGAGAATAACCTCGGGCTAAGCTCTGGAATTAGTTCATCCGGATGATCTGGACAAGCATATCTTTGCGAATAGGTTAAAACCTCAGTGTTCTCAGCCGTTATTCTATTCTCACCCACCGCCGTTGAAGTATCCGTAATCTTAAGTAGTTTAATAATCCCCTGGCCTAAATCTAACGCCTGTTCAATCGAACCCGAAATTCTCGTATGTTGCTCTGGGCTCAAAACAAATCTATCAACTACAATCTCAATATCGTGGCGCTCATTCTTATTAAGTTCCGGGAACTCATCTAAAGCATAAATGATACCGTCAACCCTTGCTCTCGAGAATCCACGTGCCGAATATTGTTCTGGAATATGCTGAAATTCACCCTTTTTAGAAGCCACAATCGGCGCTAAAAGCATTAGTTTAGAACCTAGCGGCAGCTTCATCACTTCGTTCACGATATCATCAACTGTGCGACGCGACACTTCCTTATGACAAACTGGACAATGTGGCACACCCACTCTTGCAAATAAAAGACGTAGGTAATCATAAACTTCGGTCACCGTTGCTACCGTTGAACGAGGGTTTCTTGAAGTCGACTTTTGGTCAATCGAAATGGCTGGGGAGAGCCCCGTAATCGAATCTACATCCGGTTTGTCCATAATTCCAAGAAACATCCTCGCGTAAGACGAAAGCGACTCTACATAACGTCTCTGCCCTTCCGCATAAATCGTGTCAAAAGCTAAACTCGACTTCCCAGATCCCGATAAACCCGTAATAATCACCAGTTTATCTCTTGGGATATCAACGTCAAGATCGTGTAAATTATTCTGTCTCGCGCCTCTTACGCGGATATAGTTCTCTTCCATAAACGCGTATATTATAGCAAAAAAGTCAATTTATGTCCAGATGACTAGAAGGCCTAAAACAGCAAATTATTAGGCTCTACCCCGTTAAAAATCACCAATATATTCTGTTCATCTCGCATAATAGAATAAAACACTGTTTCTTTTATAAAGATCATTTTATCCTTATTTATCTCTGCGTCTTCGTTGAAATAAAGATTCGGTATTCCAGATTGATTACATAATTTGTAAGCCATCCACGGCACATATTGGCTGAAACTCGGCATGAGAAGCCGATTTAACATCTGATAATTCTGTGGCATATTTAAAATCACCGGCGAAAGTCCAATACTTCCCTCAACTTTAATATTTTTAACCGTATCGTTCATCATCCAGGCACTATCATTTAAATCCTGTATTACCATGCTTATTTGCCGGTCTCGAAACTCATTCTGTTCTTTTAAGGCGTTCCCATAAGTTAAAGCAAACACAATAAAACAGTAGGTCAAAACTGTTACTGGAATTTTAAATAGCCACTCTCTTCCCTTACCATTTACTACATACAAACTAATCATCGCGATAAACGCCCCCACTCCATACATCGCTCGCGTCGCATAAAGCGGTTTATCGAGCACTGCATAAAAGAAGAATGCCATAACAAACATTAATAGTAATGAAACTAATCCTACTATTGCTGCAATAATTTTGTTTTTCTTGCTTCTATATATAAATAGGCCTATAAAAGCCACGATAATCACGCCGATTAGAACCAGCCATAATACTCTAAAGTCACTAAACACCAAGGAAACATAAGTGCCTAGATGTGAAAACAGCTCCGGTATAAAGTTTTGAATCTCTGGTAAACTATTCGATGCGTATGCATCGCGTGGCTTCATTAGCAAGAATTTAAATACCAGAAGTGCTATCAAAAACACTACCGCCGAAAAACCTACAAACTTTAACACCTCTTTTGTATTCTTTTTCTTGTCTTCATTCCATCTTTTCGCCGCCAAGAAAAACACCAACATCGGAATAATCCCTACCGCCGCCTGGTAAGTCATACAAATTATTTCCACGCCAACAAAAAGTATCAAAGCATATTTCCATCCCAACTTCTCACTAAATAATAATGGCAACACCGCAAATAATACCGATATCGCCATATAAATCGAATCATATTGGTATGATAAACACTCAAGCATATACGGCGAAAGACCTAACGGTACCACTGCAATTAAATGCCAAATATAGCTACTGACCTTTTTCTTAAAAATCTCTTTATTAAAAACTGACGATACTAAAATTACACTCGCTATTGCGAGTAGCATCACTGCAAGAATTTGCGGCAAAGGTGCAATGTTTGTAAAATATGTGCCCGTATGAATTCCATACGCAAGAAGTGTGCTTACATATCGCGAAAACCCATTCCACCCACCATAACCATAGTTTGTTCTCGCAACATCGTCTGCAAAGTGTACGCTAGCTAGTATTATCGCTAGAATGCCCACCAAATAGATCGCCGTCATAATGAGAAACGGACGAACTAGAAAATGATACTTTTTAACTCCCTTCATACCCTGA
Organism: uncultured Candidatus Saccharibacteria bacterium; assembly: GCA_964499905.1. Taxonomy (GTDB): domain Bacteria; phylum Patescibacteriota; class Saccharimonadia; order Saccharimonadales; family Saccharimonadaceae; genus Nanosyncoccus. Next base: position 4,624 of record CAZCPT010000005.1, read on the forward strand.
ATTATAACACGCTGTTTTTAAAGACTATTTATTTGTGATGTTAGGCATAAATGGTATAATAAAAACATGAATCGTGGAATTAAATTTGTAATTGTTGGTTTAATCTTAACCATCACTCAATATCTCTTTTATTTGTTCTTTGCACTTGTTATCTTTAACAACAACGATATTCTTTGGCTAAGTTCTGGCATCTCTTATATCATTGCCACTATTCTTGCTTTTATATTACATTCTCGCATCACCTGGAAAGAACGCCCACCAAAAAAAGGTGGCATCTTGATGTTCTTCGTCTGGAATATCATCACTGCGCTTCTTATCGCACCGTTCCTCACTTGGCTCTTTAAACTCGCCACACCTACCTACAACTTCCTTTACAGCCTTACCTTTAAAATGGGTCTTGATCTCACCTATGAATTTGTCGAGAGTACCACAGTATTCATTCTCGTGATTTTAATCACCCTAACACTAAATTATATTTTCTATGACAAACTTGTCTTTGGCGACGAAAAGAAAGCTAAAAAAGTTAGTGCCCCAACCGTTAAAACCGTTAAAAAGACCGCTGCTAAGAAAACCGCCAAGAAAGCTACTACTAAGAAAGCCAAAAAATAATGAATCCAAAAGTTTCTGTCATTGTCCCGATTTATAACACCGAAAAATACCTACCAGATTGCCTAGATTCAATCATTAACCAAACTTACAAAGAGCTTGAAATTATTTTGATTGATGATGGTTCTACCGATAAATCTAGCAAAATCATTGATGACTACGTCAAAAAAGACAAACGCATCAAAGCAATTCATCAAAAAAATGCCGGCCAATCCGCTGCCAGAAACAAAGGTATTAAAACTGCCACCGGTGCATATCTTAGTTTTGTTGATAGCGATGATCGTATCAAACCTAGCTTCATCGATGAACTCTTAGCCCTTTACGAGGAAGATAATATTTCCGTTGCTGTATGTGGCCACGAATACCAACGCGTAAAACTAGGCACGTCTAAAAATCTCTATCAATCACCTCTAAAACCGCGCGGCGAGAATGAATCGAAAAAAGCCTATATTTTGAAGCTGCTCGCAAAAGACGGTCGCATGTATTCCTGTAATAATAAACTCTTTAAGACTGCTCCTGTTAAAGATAATTCCCTTCTCTTTGACGAAAAACTTAACTTCGCCGAAGATACTAAGTTTGTACTAGATTATTTAAACTGCTCAGAAGGCGAAATCGCCTACACCCCACACCCGCTCTACGTTTATTTCTTTGGCACCGAAACTAGCACTGTTCGCTCTTCTGCTACCAAATGGGAAAACTGGCAAACGTCCTATTCTAATCTAAAAAAATGGCTTGGCGAAAACCCATCTGCAAAAGAAAAGTTCTGGCTCCACACCATCCATTTACGTTGGCGCGTTTCTTATATACGCTCTAAACGTCGCGCTAAACAGTAAAATATGATAAAATAGCTACATATATGAATATTCCTCACGTTTTGAACCGTAAAAATCGGATTCTTCTTAAAGAACTCACTAAAACGGATTTTAAACTCCGTTATCAGGGTTCTCTACTTGGCTACCTATGGGCTCTTCTTCGTCCACTATTGATGTTCGCGATTCTCTACATTGTCTTTTCAATGTGGCTTCGTTTTGGAAACGATATTCCTCACTATCCAGTTTATCTTCTCTGTGGTACTACGCTTTGGAACTTCTTCACTGAATGTACTTCTCAGGGTATTCAATCTATTATTATTCGTGGTGAACTGCTTCGTAAAATCAGTTTTCCAAAATATATCGTCGTAATCTCGTCTCAGCTTACCGCTCTAATTAATCTTGGTATTAATCTCATTGTAGTTGTTATCTTCGCCCTTATTAATGGTGTAATGCCAACCTGGTCTTGGCTTCTGATTATCTTCCCTATCTTAGAGCTCTATCTATTCTCACTCGGCCTCGCTTTCTTACTCGGTTCCATCAACGTTAAATATCGTGATATTACATCAATTTGGGACGTTATAGTTCAAGCTTTGTTCTATGCCGTACCAATCATCTATCCAATTCAAATGGTCGCAAGTAATAGTGTCTTAGCTGCTAAAGCAATTCTTTTAAACCCAATTGCGCAATGTATCCAAGATGTACGTTACCTTCTTATTACTAAAGAAGCTGTCACTACTTGGAATTATATTTTCAACCCGTCCGTCATCGTCCCAGTTCTTATTGTCGTATTCATGCTCATCATTGGTGCAAATTCTTTCCGTCGTAGATCTAGATATTTTGCAGAGGAGGCCTAATGAAAAAGAAAAAACAAGAACTAGGTACCAGAAAAGAAGTTCAACTCGATAACGACATCGCTATTAGTGTAAAGGGTGTTAAAAAGAGTTTTAAGCTTCCAACCGAACACTCTTCAGGATTAAAACAGGCTATCTTTAATCGCTTACGTGGTATTAAAGGTTATACTGAACAAAAAGTCCTTCGAGGTCTTGACTTTGAAATTAAAAAAGGTCAGTTCGTCGGTATTGTCGGTCGTAATGGCTCTGGTAAATCCACGCTTTTAAAGATTCTCGCCGGTATTTATTACCCACAAGCTGGCGAAATTACTATCAATGGTACACTTATTCCATTCATTGAACTCGGCGTTGGCTTTAATCCAGAGCTCACCGGACGCGAAAATGTCTACTTAAACGGCGCCCTTCTTGGCTTCTCGAATGAAGAGATGGACAAAATGTATGATGATATTTGGAAATTCGCCGAACTCGAACCATTCCAAGATCAAAAACTCAAAAACTATTCTTCTGGTATGCAAGTTCGTCTTGCTTTTTCAATCGCTATTCGTGCTCAAGGTGACATTCTTCTTCTCGATGAAGTACTTGCGGTTGGTGATGCCGCCTTCCAATTAAAATGCGGCGATTATTTTAGATCTCTACACGACAAAAAACAAACTGTCGTCCTCGTTACCCATTCCATGACCAATGTTCGCACCTTCTGCGATCGCGCGATTTTACTTGACCAAGGTAAAGTCGTGATGGACGGTGATCCAAATAAAGTTGCTGACGAATATAATAGATTGCTCGGTATCAAGAAAAAATGAAAAAAATCACCATTATCACCATGCAGTTAAAAACACCTGGTGGTATTGAACGCTTCGTTTCAACTCTAGCCGAAATGTTTTCCCATGATTTTAAAGTTGAACTTGTTGCAAACTACGGTAGATCAGAAGAAAAGCTCGCATTTCCTCTTCCTGGTAACATAAAAACCACTTTTCTTACGTCTATTCAGCCAAAAGAAATATCCATGAAAAAACTAATCACTAGTTTTAAATGGCATAAAATCCCCGCAGAACTAAAGCGTCGCCAAAAAATTGATGAAACTCGCGAAAAAGCCTTCAAAAACTACCTTGAAGAACTAGAAACAGATTATATTATTACGGATCGTGCACTATATAGCCACATGGTTCAAAAGTTTTACCATGGCAAAACAGTAAAAATTGCTACCGACCACAATTTTCACCAAAATAAGAGTAAGTATATTGATGAACTTATGGATTCAATCGAGGGATTCGATTATCTCGTCGTTGCAACTGACGAACTAAAAGATTTTTACAGCACCAAAACTAACGTCAAATGCCTAAAAATCAATAACCCTTTAGATGAAATCCCGTCAAAAAAATCAGACCTAACCTCAAATAATTTAATCTCCGTTGGTCGCTTTGTCCCAGAAAAAGACTTTGAGACGTTAGTTGATGTTATGAAGCTCGTTCACGAAAAGAATAAAGACGCCCATTTAACCATTATTGGAGATGGTGTCACCTATCCTAGCGTAAAATCTAAAGTAAAATCTCTTGGGCTAGAAAAAGTTGTATCTCTGCCCGGTTTTCTTAGTCAAAACAAAATCAAAGACTATTACTACAACAGTTCCCTATTCGTTTTAACCTCAAAAACTGAAGCTTTTGGTCTTGTCCTTACCGAAGCCATGAGTTACGGCCTCCCTTGCATCGCCTTCGATCGCGCCTCTGGCGCTCGTGCTCAAATCACTGAAGATATCGGTATTCTCGTCTCAAACTCTAATAACAATCAAATGGCTACCGAAATAATTCATTTACTTAACAATAAAAACACCCTTAAAACGTTCCAAAAAAAGATTTCAAAAAACATTGATAGTTACAGCACTAAAAACGTCTATTCCAAGTGGTCCGAAATCCTCAAATAGCTTTCTAGTATGTTACAATAATAGAGATGAAAAAACGCGAAAACTACTTCTTTCTGTTTCTTCTTGCTATCGTCTACGCTTTTTCATCCTTTACTTTTATTAAAACCGAAGTTCCTGATTCCAAAGCCGAAAACCGTTCATTAGCCACATTCCCACATTTTACTCTCCATTCCTTCCTAGATGGCTCATTCCAAGACAATTTTGAAAATGCCTTAAGCGATCAATTTGTGTTTAGTGAGGACATTCGAATCGGCTATGCCAACGCTATCAAAAGCATCCCAACCTTTAATATTGAAGAATCTGTTTGCAAAAACCACTACCTAGAACTTGCAAATAGTGTTAACCGCCGCCGAGGTACTTTTGACTGCGATGACTACATGCTTTATTATCCTGAACCTCTAGATAATGAGGAAACCATTATTGTAAATGAAAACATTGCTAAATACAATCGTGTTAATACTTTGTCTAACACTTTTTATTATCTCATTAATGATTCATCAGTTTATGATTTTGAAAAAAATGAAAAAGTTGTTGATTATAATAAGATTCTAAAAGAAAACCTTTCTGGTAATTACAAGCTTGCTTCTCTCGACTTTAACAACTACGATGAATTTAAAAAGTATTTCTATAAAACTGATCATCATTGGAATTATAATGGCTCTTACAAAGGGTATACCGATATTGCCAGGCTTTTAAACATTAAAAAAATAAACCAACCAATAGAATTATTTACCAACCATGAATACTTTTTTGGCTCTCACGCCCAAAACACCAAAAACTACGACATCCAAGAAGAATTTAGTTTTTATAGATTTAATTTTGTTAAAAACCATAGTACGCTCATTAATGGTCAGCCAGAAACCTACGGTCACTACGAAGATTACATCGCTCATAAATATGAATATGACAAAACCACCAATTATTATGCTTATCTCTACGGCACAGATTATGGCGAAATAATATATGATTATCATCAACCAGAAAAGGAAAACTTACTTATTATTTCTAATTCCTACAGTAACGCCATCAACCAACTTATCGCTGAAAACTTTAATAAAACCTATATAATTGATCTTCGTTTTTATAAAGATGCCTTCAACCAAGATTTCTCCTTCAGCAAATATTTAAAAGACCATGGGGTTAATAAAACTCTCATTATTCTTAGCCCAACCTTCCTCCGTGAACGCAACACTAACCAAGGATTAGAATTATAATGTTATTTAGTAGTCTCACCTTCCTCTTTGCCTTTCTCCCACTCACTCTTGGATTATATTTCCTTGCTAAAGATAAATACAAAAACCAGATTCTTCTTGCTGCTTCCCTATTCTTTTATGCTTGGGGCGAACCGAAGTATATTATTTTAATGGTTGTTTCCATTATCTTTAATTATTTTATCGCTCTTTGGATTTCAAAAACCAAGCGTCACAAAAAACTTTATCTCGTAATTGCTGTTCTTGTTAATATCGGCGCCTTATTCTTGTTCAAATATCTAAACTTTGCCGTTAATAATCTAAATTATATATCTGGACTTAATATCGAAATTCCAGTTATTAAACTTCCAATTGGGATTAGTTTCTATACCTTCCAGATTCTTTCCTATGTAATTGATGTTTATCGCAAAAGAGTTAAAGTCCAAAAGAATATTTTTACCCTCGGCACTTATATAGCTCTATTCCCGCAGCTTATAGCCGGTCCAATTGTTCGTTATGCCGATATCGAAGCTCAGCTTCAAAAAAGAGAGCATAGTGTAGAAAAATTTGCGAACGGTTTCAGGCGTTTTATTGTTGGTTTTCTTAAAAAAATCCTTATTGCAAATAATGTCGCCATTATCGCCGATACGGTATATAACGATCCATCTGCCGTTTCTCTCACCCCACTCGTCATTATTATTTCACTTATTGCCTATGCACTTCAAATCTATTATGATTTTTCTGGTTACAGCGACATGGCAATTGGTCTTGGTAAAATGTTTGGTTTTGACTTTAACGAAAACTTCAACTACCCCTATTCTGCCACCAGTATCACCGACTTCTGGCGCCGTTGGCACATTTCGCTTACTACTTGGTTTAAAGATTATCTATATATTCCTCTCGGTGGCAATCGTTGTTCCAAACTAAAATGGATCCGCAATTTCTTTATTGTCTGGCTTTTCACTGGCTTCTGGCACGGTGCTAACTGGAATTTCATCCTCTGGGGTTTATTCTATGCAATAATTCTCTTAATTGAAAAGAAGTTTACCTTTAAACTCTTGGAAAAAATCCCAAAAATTTTTAGCTGGCTAATCACCTTCATTATTGCTAATCTCGGCTGGCTACTCTTTAGAGTTAACGATTTATCTGACCTTGGTGTAGTTTTAAATTCCCTCGTCCATCCAACAGGTTCTTTCGCTGATTTTATCAGTAATAATTTTTCTATAGTTCCTTATTTTGTCTTTGTTTTCATTGGCCTCATCTTTATGTTCCCTATTGCAAAAACTATTACTAGAAAAGCCGAGAAAAACCCTGTTATCCGCATTCTACTAGATATAATACTCATTATTCTCTTCATTATCGCAATCTTTTCGCTCATCAATAGTTCTTACAATCCCTTCATTTACTTCCGCTTTTAATCTGTTGTCTCTGGCAATATTAGGCTATCTATGGTAGAATTATTACTATGAAACGGGAATTGTTTAAGGATAAAGTTTTGTTGATTACCGGTGGTACCGGTTCTTTCGGCAATAAAGTTCTCGATCGTTTTCTAAAAGACGACATCGAGCTCAAAGAAATTCGCATCTTCTCTCGCGACGAAAAGAAGCAAGAGGACATGCGTATCAAGTATAAAAATGATAAAATTAAATTCTTCATCGGTGATGTTCGTGATTATCGCAGCGTTGACGATGCTATGGATGGCGTAGACTTTATTTTCCACGCAGCCGCATTAAAACAGGTTCCATCCTGCGAATTCTTCCCTATCCAGGCCGTTAAAACTAATGTCCTCGGCACCGAAAACGTGCTCGAAGCCGCCATTAACCACAAGGTTAAGCGCGTAGTTGTACTTTCTACCGACAAGGCCGCTTATCCAATTAACGCTATGGGTATGAGTAAAGCCCTTATGGAGAAAGTCGCCGTTGCTAAAGGCCGCGAGGTTAGAAATAGCAACACCATCATCTGCCGTACTCGCTATGGCAACGTAATGGGCTCTCGCGGTAGCGTCATCCCTCTATTTTGTAACCAAATCGAAAAGGGCGTACCTCTAACTATCACCAACCCAGAGATGACTCGCTTTATGATGACTTTGGAAGACGCTGTCGACCTCGTGCTTTACGCCTTCGAAAACGGCGAACAGGGCGATCTCTTCGTTCAAAAAGCTCCAGCTGCCACTATCGACACCTTGGCAAAGGCTGTTTGCGAGCTTAAAGACCCTGGTCACAAGATCAAATACATTGGTACTCGTCACGGTGAAAAGCTTTACGAAACTCTCGTCACTAAAGAAGAGATGCTTACCGCTAAAGACTGTGGTGATTATTTCCGCATCAAAGCCGATAATCGTGACCTTAACTATCAAAAGTACGAAATTGTCGGTTCTAATAAAATCGACACTGTTGAAGATTATCACTCTCACAACACTGAGCGTCTTGATGTTGAGGGCATGAAGAAACTACTTAAAAAACTAGATCTATTTAATTAAGGAGGGCAAGTGAAAGTATTAGTTCTTGGCGCTAACGGTATGCTAGGCCACGTGGTTGACCTCTACTTAAAAGAACATGGCCACGAAGTCGTAAAAACCACCAGAAATCCTGAAGACAAATACTATTTCGATGCTTACGAAAACGTTTACGGTATCGAGGGTATTATCGCGAGAGTACACCCAGATGCCATCGTCAACTGCATTGGTGTTTTAAACGAAGCGGCCGAGAAAAATCATTCACTCGCAATCCTTCTAAACAGTTTCCTCCCAAACTATATTGATTCATTATCCGAAAAATATGGTTTTACTTTAGTACATGTTACCACCGACTGCGTTTTTGACGGCGAAACCGGTAATTATACCGAAAATGCCGTACCAAACGCCACCAGCTTTTATGGAATCTCAAAGGCTATGGGTGAAGTTAAAAACAATCGTACTCTCACTCTTCGTCTTTCCATCGTTGGCCCAGATATCAATCCAAATGGTATTGGTCTCTTTAACTGGTTTTCTAAACAATCTGGCGAGGTTAAAGGCTACTCCGAAGTGTATTGGACCGGTGTTACTACCATCGAGCTCGCTCGCGTTATCGAAGAAGCTATTCGTAAAAAAATCACCGGCTTTCATCATGTTGTTAACAACGAAAAAATCAAGAAAAGCGAACTTATCCGCCTCTTTGAAAAATACTTTCACTTTGGTATCACCGTCGTTGATGACGACACCAAAAAGAGCGATAAAAGCTTGGTCAGAACCGATAAGAGCCACGACTTCAAGATTCCAAGCTATGAGAAAATGGTTAAAGATATGCGCGCCTGGGTGGATGCTCATCCAGACATTTATGCAGATTTAAAAGAAAGGATGGATAAATAAATGAAAATAATGGTAATCGTGGGCACTCGCCCAGAAATTATTCGCCTTAGCGAAGTAATTAAAAAACTCGAACAATTCCATCAAGTAGTCCTAGTTCATACTGGCCAAAACTACGACTATAATCTAAACGAAATTTTCTTTAAAGATCTAGAACTACGTAATCCAGATTACTATCTTGACGCTGCCGGTGAAACCCTTGGCGAAAGTGTTGGTAATATTATCGCTAAGACTTATGATATCATGCAAAAAGAAAAGCCAGATGCACTTCTTATCCTCGGTGACACCAATAGCTGTCTTTCTGCCTACTCCGCCAAGCGCCTCAAAATCCCTATCTTCCACATGGAGGCCGGCAATCGCTGCTTTGATTTTAACGTTCCGGAAGAAATCAACCGTCGCGTCGTCGATCATGTTAGTGACATCAACCTTTCTTATTCCGAAAACGCTCGTCGCTATCTCATCGCCGAAGGCAAGCGTGATGATAGTGTCTATGTCACCGGCTCACCGATGACCGAAGTTCTTGATAAGTTCAAATCTAAGATTGATTCTTGTGATGTCTGCAGCCGCCTCGGTGTTGAAAAAGGCAAATACTTTGTTGTAAGCCTCCACCGCGAAGAAAATCTCGATATTAAAGACAACTTCCATACTGTCTGTGATTCATTAAACAAAGTTGCCGAGAAGTATAATCTCCCGATTATCTTTTCTACTCATCCACGCACTCGTAAGCGCATCGATGCTGAACATATCGAGTTTAACCCACTGATTAAGAATCTCGAGCCACTTGGTTTTATTGATTACAACGCACTACAACTTAATGCTTTCTGCGTTTTGTCAGATAGTGGCACCATCACCGAAGAATCATCCATCATGCATTTTCCTGCTGTTTCGGTTCGTACTTCTACTGAACGTCCAGAAGGCCTCGATGCCGGCACCATCGTTTTAAGCGGTATCGATAGTGAAGGTCTTATCTCTGCCATCGAAATTGCCACAAAAGCCAAACCAGACGACAGCAAAATTCTCGTACCAGACTACACCGCCAAAAACGTATCGAATAAGGTTCTCCGTATTATCGAAAGTTATACAAAAATCGTTAATTCTCGGACTTGGAAGAAGTAGTTTTCTTAATCTTCTTCATCACACGTTGCATAGTCGATGAAAGACCTTCTTGTTTTATAAAGAAGAGTAATTTCTTGAGCGCGCTACCCTCAACTAATACACCAAGATCTCTCTCGTGTTTTTTCGTAGCGTAGTTTGCATAGCCAAGCATTAATCTAGAAAGCTCGAAATCAAATTGGCCATAATACTCATCATTTATTAAGTAATGGATAATAGACTTTAATCCTTCAACCTGTCTATCAATCGAGAAGGCCGCCGACTTATCATTTGCGTGAACAATCGATAGTGGTTTATCTACACCTGTAAGATAAGTATCACCCTTCATAAGTTCTAGCCAGAAACAGTTATCCTCGCCGGTATGTAGTTCTGTATTAAATAGACAGCCTCTATCCATCAACCATTTGCGGTCAATCATTACTGTAGGAGTAGCAATCATGCAGCTATACATCAATTTCTTTTCGCAGTGGCCACTTTGTACACCGCTACTGACCACCGTCTGCTTACCATTTAATTCCCTAATATATGAAGTATGACTAATCTTTGCATTTGTTGCCGCAATATATTTAAGTTGTGTCTCTAGCTTATCGCTCACAAACTCATCATCAGAATCAAGAAATGCAATATAATCGCCAGTTGCAGCCTTAATACCGTTATTACGAGATACGCTTGGTCCACTATTCTTCTTATTAGAAATTAACTTAATGTTGTCGTGTTTTTTAACCAATTCTTTTACTGCATCTATCTTTTCTTCCGAACAATCATCGACTAGAATTATCTCAAAGTTCTTATAAGTCTGGTTTAATACGCTTTTTATTGCTCTAATTGTTTCTTTTTCGCGATTATAAAACGGAATAATTACGCTAACTTTTTTCTGAGGCGCTTCCGCTTTTAATGCTTTATCTAAAATTTCATCGGCCCACTCGCGGCATTTTCTACTAAGTTCGGTATAGACACTGTCTTGGTGAAATTCAGAAATCTCCCTGTAGAAGTTATATCTACTACCTTCCATCTCATTAATTCTTTTTTCAGGGATTTCCGAAATAATCTTATAATAAAGCGCGTTCCCTTCTGTCAAAACTTTCGGGCTCGTATTGGTGGTCTGTTTTCTATGATATCTAGTATTTACGAGTACTTCTGGAATATGAATAAACTTATATGTCTTCATCATACTCCACCACTTTTCATAATCCTGTGCACAAGAGAGTTTCGTGTCAAAACCGCCGTATTCATCAAATGCCGTCTTTGGGATTAAAAGCGATAAACCATTAATATGACCCTTTAATAGCCCGTATTCTGGCTTTAATTCCATTTCACGGTGATCTTTTATTACGCTTCCAATTAGTTTTCCGTTTTTATCAATTAAATTGTAATCTGAAAAGACAATAACCTTTTTACCCAAGTAATTATGTTCTTTTAAGAATTCAACTTCGCGTTCAACTTTATTTGGTTCGTATACGTCATCATGGCTAAGCCAAGAGAAATATTCACCCTTCATCTTTTCGATGGCAAGATTAAGTGCTGTTGAAACACCACCATTCTCTTTTTTAATATAAGTAACTTTATCTTTGTATTTTTTTACAATTTCTTCGGTACCATCAGTAGAACCGTCATCAACAACTAATATTTCTAGGTTTTTGTATGTTTGATTAACTGCAGAATCTAGCGCATATTTTACATAATTTTCCCCGTTATAAACCGGGATAACAATAGTTACTTTGGGGTTATCATCTTTCTTCACCATAAGATTCATTATACTACTTTTAGTAGGCATTTACCACCTCTAGAATACCCCTAATTAAGGTTTAATTATATTCGTAAAATGATATAATTAATCTTATGAATAGGGATCACTTAGCATTCGTCTTTGACGATTTAACAGAGTTTTATGCCATGCGCGAATTAATCGACGCTTTGTTAAAAGAAAAAATACCTCTAGATATTATTATTCCTAACGATAGTGGCTATAATGGTCTTGCCACTCACACTTTCGAAAAAGTCAAAAGCTTTGGCTATAAACCAATCGATAGTGCACCAAAGAATAAAACCTATAAAGTATTAATTAGTCCTTATCCTACTCTTAAAGCTATCCGTGATCTCAAATTCATTTACCATCTCAGAATGCCTTATAGCACTATCACTGCTAAACCAAACCCAACCTATATTCCTGACGTTAAAATCGACTATGACGGTATCTTCTGCTTTAATAAATACGAAGTAAACTTCCTCACCGCCTATGGTGCTGATTGCTATGCTGTCCCATACTGGAAATACTGCAACTTTAAAAAAGAAAAGTCCACTGATAAAAAACCAACTCTTCTCATTCTCCCAACCTTTGGTAATGATACCAGCTGCGTACAATATCTATCCAAACCAATGATGGATAAAATTAAAAAACATTTTAAAGTCGTTATTAAGGCCCACCACGCCACACACTTTGGTTTAAATGGCAAAGACGACTCCGTCAAACTTGAAGAACTTGCTGATGAATTTTATACCTCAGATATGCCAATTGTCGAGTTATTAAAGAAAGCTGATATTGTTTTATCAGATAACTCTGGCTCCATCTTCGAAGCCATCTATTCCGGTACCCCAGTCGCCGCATTTTCTAAGGATCTAAACGCTAGACACCTTGAAGGTATCGACACTCTCCAGTATAAACTCATGAAAGATGGTATTTTACCTCACACCGATGACCCAGATAAAATTCTCCCAATGCTCTTAAAAATCGATCCGTATTTCAAGAAACAACAAAAAGCTTGCGATGAGTTATTCATTAAAGTTAAAAGTAACCCAACTAAACCATCCGTAGATATCATTAAAGATTACTTATCGCGCGACCATACTAAAGATTATAAAAAAATACTCCATGATTTATTATTAAAAGAATGGTTTAAACATAAGACCGGTGCCGAAGAATCTGAAATGCTACGTGCTATTATCACCCAAAAAGACGAAGTGTTGAACTCTCGTCCATATCGCATGTTAGATAAAGCTTTGTCCCCGTATAAAAAACTCAAAAACAGGAAGAAAGGTAAAAAATGAATAAAAAGAAGAAAATCATTGGTTACACTACTGGCGTTTATGATATGTTTCATATCGGTCATCTTAATGTCATCCGCAACGCAAAAGCAAAATGCGACTATCTTATAGTTGGGGTTAGCACTGACGAATTAGTTCAAAAAGAAAAGAATAAAACCCCAGTAATTCCTTTTGAAGAACGCTGCGAAATCATTAAAGCCATTAAATACGTTGATGAAGTAGTCCCGCAGGTTGATAAAAACAAGTTCGGCGCCTGGGAAAAGTATAAATTTGATAAAATGTTTGTTGGATCAGATTGGCAAGGTACCGAAGCTTGGAAAAGATACGAAGAACAATTTGCCCCATATGGTGTTGAAATCGTTTATCTCCCTCATACGGATGGTATTTCTAGCACTAAACTTACCGAATTCATTAAATCTAAGCTTGAAAGATAATTGAGGTTTATTATTAAAAAACGTGTTGCCTACATCGATATACTCCGTGCTATCGCCATCATCCTGGTGATTATTGGTCACATCTCATACCCAGGCTTTACCACTGCGATTTATAAAAAGCTCATCTATTCATTCCATATTCCCCTATTCTTCTTTGTTTCCGGTCTTTCTATGTCATTTACCAAGTATAAAGGGCTAAACCTCAAAGAAAACCTCAAAAAACGCTTTCTTCGTATTTATCTTCCCTTTCTTATTTGGGCAATTCTTTTTACTTTACCAGTTATCTCGTTAGAAAGTATCCCAAATGTTTTGTATGGCACACACGAAACACTTTTTATTAGCAGCCACAGTTCCCTTTGGTATTTACCAGTATTATTTATTAGTACTGTTCTTATGGATTTATTACTTTACTGGATTAAAAATAAAACTAAATTAAAAACTTATTATTTTTTAATCCCAATTCTTGCTATCGCAATTCTGTGCTCTGTTGAACCGCTCGGCCCAATTCTTAATGGCCTCCCTCTCGGTATCAACATCGTACCAATGGCGCTCTTCTTTATCTTACTCGGTCATTCGTATCAAAACGAGTATAATAGAAAAAAGCCTTCTATCTTAATTTCCCTGCCAATTATTATTGCTCTGTGTGCCGTAATTTATTACTTTGGCATCAACAATAACATAAACTACGCTTCAATGGCCGAGAATCGCTATGGTAACATTTTTTATTTTCTTATGACTGCCATTTCTGGTATCGTTGTTTGTTTGCTCCTGACCTTTATCATCGAAAGATATATTAAACCTTTACAAAAACCCATGCAAATTATTGGAGAAAATACTTTTATTATCTTCGTACTACATAAATACCCACTCATTTTAATAAATCAATTGTTTATACTTGATCCTGCAATTTACTTTTCAAACTGGCTCATCGTACCAGTTTATCTCGCCGCCGCATTGCTAATATGTTTACCTTTATCACTCTACATCAGAAAAAATCTCCCACTTCTTGCTGGGGCCCAAGAGATTAAAAAGACTTAAAGATTACCCAGCTTGCTTCTCTGAATACAAGCGTTCTTATCATTCAAAGAATCTTCTTCGGTTCTAATACACCATTCGTTGTTTTCATCACGAATTTTAGTCGTAAAGTTTAATACTGAACCCGCCTCAACCGTTTCTAATGTTTCTAGCGTGTGTGGCACTATATAAGTAGTCTCTTCTAGAACTTGCATTTGTCTCGGTTTATCAGATTTTTGATAGTTTGCCGCATCAACCAAGTCGCTTCTTAAAATACAAGCGTTCTTATCATTCAAAGAATCTTCTTCGGTTCTAATACACCATTCACCATTCATATTTTTTATTTTAGTCGTGAATTTAAACACTGTTCCTTCTTCTATTGTTTCCAGCGTCTCCATCGTATGCGGTACCACATAAGTCGTTTCTTTTACGACCTTCATAAACCTAGGTACATTCGATTTTTCATAGTTTTCCGTGTTATCAATGTCACTTCTAAGTAAACATCTATTAATACCTTCAACCGTATCTTCTTTAGTTCTAATACACCATTCGCTGCTAAATACCTTTGTTGGGAACATAAATACAGACCCTTTAGCTACCTCATCAAGCTCTTCTAAAGTACTCGGGTTAACATAATGTGTGTCTTTTTTTACCACCATCAATCTCGGCAAAAATACTTCCTCATACAAAAGTTCACCGATGTCCTCACGAATAAGACATGCGTCAATCTTTTTATTTGTGTCAATTTCTGTTCTAATACACCACCTCTCATCTGGAAGTTGTGTTTTTGTAACAAATTTAAATGTACTGCCTTTTTTGGCTTTTTTAACTACTTCACCTCTTGAATTCACATAATTTGTATCATCAAGAACCATCATATAACGAGGGCTCGAAACAATTTCATACTTTATTTCTTCATCCAAAATCCCACCAAACCAATCTTCGAAATAATGATAGAAATTTCTGTTACCATATGAACCACAATATGCTGTGCCATATCCTGCCGCCAAAGCCGCTGCATTTGGTTGATATGGCGTATATCGGTAAAGTGAAGATGTTGCTAAATTTTTAATATTAACTACCGACCCACCACAGGCTGCATTTGGATTATATTGAATATAGTTATCACCTAGTGGATAGTTGGTCCATCCACCATCGAGCACTATTCTAAAGAGTGCTGCTGCTTTGCGAATCTGGTTTTTAAAACCATAATAAAGTGACGAGCATGGAGCCGTGTCAGGACATCCATAACCAGTAGCCTTACGATAATCGCCATTGTTTGGAATCCTATCCGTGATAAGACCAGTTTCCTTTTGAAGAAGCACGATAAGAACCTGCGGATTGATTTGATAATCCTGTGCCGCCTGCCAAATAATATGCGCTGCCGTATCACCACTGCCAATTACTTCACCATCACCAAATAATTCTTCAGAAAGACAAACAAAATGACCATTTTCGAAATGCCACGTATAATTTGGATTTGCAGAGAGTCTTAAATAATAATCATAGTCAGTATTATCGCAAGGATTTTTCTTCGTAAGAAATGCCTGTATTTCAGCCTCAGTCATCGACTGATAATTACTCATTTGAAAATCCGAAATAATATAACCAGGGTTAAAGTTTGCTAAACTTGCTGCTTCTACATTTTCATCAACTTTTTTATAACTATGTGACAAAAATGTGAACAAAAATACCGCCGCAAAAACCGCCAGTGCCATAAACCAAATCCTAGAGTCACGCCTTCTAATGCGCATCTTACCAACTTCTTCATTGTTGCACTGCGAGACAAACATTATAATGTTACCTCCCCAGTAATTGCACCAGTCTTTACCCCAGAGCTAATTGTAATTCTAATACCAGTGATACCAGTACCAAGATCAGAAGTAGGAATATCAAATCCTTCACAAGTAGAAGTAGACGCACTAGTAATCAGGTTCGCATAATCACTATATATCTGCGTACCGCCTCTTGTAAGGATGATATTGCAACCACCAGTCACATACTGATCAACATTTATTCTAATTCTTAAATATCCGTTAGTCACACCAACATAAGTAATTGCACCGGTTAATTCGTTTGCCGTATTTGGATCATCGCCGTCATATTGCGGAACCTTTGGTTTTTCTTCCGGTTCTTCAGTTTCTTCCTCTTTTTCTTTTGGTTTTTCTTCCGGTCCTTCTTCTGTAGTTTGTGATTGCTCTGCCGGCTTTGGCTGTTTTGGACCTTTATCCTTAAAATAAGCATCCCAAACAAAATAGCACATCACTACTGCGGCAATTAAGAGTAGCAAAAAGAAGAGTCTGCTAATCCATTTTTTGCTTTTTCGTTTTCGTCTTCTTCCAGCCATCAGAAAATACTCCTAATAACATAATACCATTTAAGCTTAAATTTGTAAACTTATTGCTCGAGGTCGAGCCCTAGAATCTCGGCCGCCTTTAAGAGTGTCTCTTTTTCCTCTTCTGACGCTAATACCATTTTTGCCCTAAATAGTTCAACCGTCTCTTCGTGCCTAAAATCTAGTATTTCTAATGATCTTGCTTCACCAGGATTTTTTCTAATCACGCCTTTTTCTATCAAATTATCAATATGCTCCGCCACTGCCGAAACGCTTGAAAGCCCAAGCCCAGCCATTATTTCACGATAAGATGGCGAATATCCTTTTTCTTCCGTGAAAGTCTGCAAAAAGTCTAAAACCGCTAATTGTTTTTTTGTTAATTTGATAGTAGTCATGCTATAATTATAAATAATGAAAGAGAATAAATCAATTGATGGGCTCGTACTTCGCGACACGCCAAAAAAGACGTCGTCCGATGTTGTTGCGAAAAAAACTCCAGCAAAAAAAGCTGTTAATAAACCTAAGACAACTACCACTGTTAAAAAAGTGGCATCTAAACCTAAATCCGCTCCAGCCAAGGCTAAACCTACACCAAAGCCAAAGACTATTAAGGTTGAAGAGCCAAAGCAGACCGTTGAAGACTTTTTGAAACCAGTTCAAGCCTTTGATATTGATGGCGAAACTGGTGAGCTTAAAGAGTCTGATGACACTTCTATTCCAGACAAAAAAGCTCAGAAAAAAGCCGACAAAGCCGCTAAAAAAGATGCCAAAAAGGCTCGTAAAGCCGAGAAAAAGGCTAATCGTAAACATCCTAAACTCTGGCTTACCATCAAAATTATTCTTCTTATTATTGTTTTAGCTCTTTGCGGTCTCATTATTTGGGCAGTTTATTGGGGCAACGATATTATTGCCAAAATTACCGGTGGTCAAGGTAATATTATTGACCTTATTAGATACGTTGAGCCAACCTATGTTGATCTTAAAACCGATGTCAACGGTCGTACTAATATTCTAGCCTTTGGTACCAGTGGTTATAATATGGATGGCGATGAAGGTAGAGGCCATCATGCCGGATCACAACTGACAGACTCTATTATGATGATTAGCCTTAATCAAAAAACTGGCGATATCGCTATGCTTTCTTTGCCACGCGACTTAAAAGGTCACACGTGCACCAGTACCAGTAAAATCAATGAAGTCTATTGGTGTAATGGTGGCAACGGCCAGGCTACTATCGAAGAAGAAAGATACGCCGCTCAAGCCGTAATGAACGAAGTTGGTGGTATCCTCGGTGTAGATTTTCAATATTTCGTTCACGTCAACTGGGCCTCACTTATTGATATTGTAAATATCTTAGGTGGCATTACTGTTACCCTCGACGAAGACATTGGTGACCAATGGTGGACTGGTGCAGTTTATAAGGCAGGTGTTCCTTACACTCTTAATGGTGAGGAAGCTCTGGGTCTTGCACGCGCTCGCCATGGCACAATTGGTGGTGATTTCTCTCGTGGCGCCTCACAACAAAAGATTTTAATTGGCATTAAAGATAAAGTATTTGAAAAAGATCTATCTATTACCGATTTCTTAAGTCTCGCTAGTACGCTTGGCGATAATCTCCGTACTAATATTTCACTTGATGAAATCAAATCACTTGGCCATCTTACCTTTGATTTTGACTTCAATAATATGCGTCAGATTAACCTCTGGCCAGATTATATGACTACTGGTGGTATTAATGGCATTTCCTATGTCCTTCCTCGCGCTGGCGCCGATAATTATTCAGCGATTCAATACTATGTTGCTAAACTTCTCAACAACGATCCACGCACTTACGAAGAACCAACCATCTTAGTGCTTAACGCTACTGGAGAAAAAGGTGTTGCCGCCGCCGAACAAGAAAAACTTGAAGAAGCTGGTTATACTGTAAACGGTATTAATAGTACCAAGATTACCGGATTTACAGATAAAGTAACCATCTATTGCACTAGTGACGACGTTAAGGGTACCAAAGCGATGCTCGAAAAATATTACGATATTAAAGTTAAACCAGCTCGCGACATTCCTGAAGGTCTCCAAAAAGATGCCGACTTCATCATCGTCCTCGGCCCATCCCCAGTCGAAGAAGAATCAGAAGAAACTGAAGAATAGACTAATTAATTAGAATAAGAAAAACATCCTAAGAATCCCCTATATGAAATAAAATATCCACGGATTTTGAGCGAAACTATAATTTGATTAATATATCTTTTAAATAGCATAATGAGATTTAGACCAGATTTTTCAGCGTAAAAAATACAACACTCCGTGTGTTGTACTTTTTTACAAGCTGAAAAGTCTAGCTATTTAAAAGATATATTAATCTACGTTTACCTTGCTGATAATTAGTTTCCTATCTCGTCCTTCCCCCTCCGAGTGCGTATCAATATCTGAATAATCCTGTGCAAGCTTATGTACTACACGACGATCAGCGGCATTTAAATTAATCTCCATTGGTTTACCAGTCTCGCGAACCTTGCGAATCCACCCTTCAGCCTTTTCAGCAATTCTGTCGGCCCTCTGACGCTTATAGCTTGCTACATCCACGTTTACTCTCACCACCTCAGCGCCACGTGTAACTAGCGCCATCGAGACTACATGCTGAAGCGCACGTAAATTATCCGCATTGCGACCAATAAGAAGCGAGTTTAAAGATGTTGATGGAACAGAAAGTTGAATTACTTCATCATCAATCGTCGAAGAAACTGCCACATTAATCCCAAAGAAGCTCAGTAAATCTTCTAGATACTTTGCTGCAAAACGGATTGACTCGTCTTTATTCATTTATTATCTCCTTTTCTTTTTAATATCACGAGCGGAGATTTTTGTTATTTTTGTTCCTGTCTTTTTATTTTCAACGACTTTACCTTCTTGAAGGTTTTTGAACTCTTTAATAATTGATGCATCCGTCGCATCATCTAAATCGTCCTTAATATTATTAAGGATAAGTTTTTGTTGCAAAATTGTAATCATATTGCTGAGGAAGTAGTAGAACGCAAGAGCACCATGAAGATTGATCATGATAAAGAATAGAAGAAGCGGCATCATCTTAGTCATTTGGCCTGTCGCCATACCATTCACTTCACTATCATCAATATCTTTACCGGCTTTAGCATCTGCTAATAACTCACGGAACTTCTTATTCTTCTTTGTCTTTTCATTCGGCATTTGCTGTTTAGTAGCAAAGTATTGTGATACGGCTGCTAGTACAGAACAAAGCATCATAAACATTGCGCTCCAGCTGAATTTTGCTGGATTTATTACATCGCTAGCCTTAGCCTCAAGATTTATCACGCCAAAGAGTTGTGGGTGAAAATCATATGCTGTCTTCTCTTCAGCTGGGATATTTTCGTTCTGTAAATCATCAAGATAAACTTTTTGCTTATCAATCAAAGTCTTAATCTCTGAACCTTCATAAGCCACAATCCCATAAGCACGGTTAGATAGATTATCAATCGGGAGTGGTGTGGCAATCACGCGGATGGCTGAAAAGATTGCAATAAAGATTGGGAGCTGGATAAAGAGTGTCGCTAGAGATGCAAATGGCTTAACATTATATCTTTTATAAAGATCCATAGTCTGAAGAGATTCAAGCTGTTTGTTGCCATTACAATTCTTACGAATCTGGTTTAGTTCTGGCTGAATCTTTCTCATTAACTTAGTTTGTTTTAATTGCTTCTTAGTAAGAGGCCACATCAAAACTTTTACAAGGATAGTAAATATAATAATTGCTAAACCAAAGTCGTGTACGATATTAAAGATAACAAAGAGAATATTAACAATCGGACGGACTATGATGAAATCAATTAGATTAAATGGACCACCAAGCATCACGGAGCCCACGATAAACGCGACAATCAAAGTCCAGATAATGTATTTTTTCACACTCACATCCTTCATTAGTTATCTTTATTATAGCACACCTTAGCCTCAGCGACTAGCTCCCCAAGTAATTTTTCTAACTCGGAAAACGGCATATCTATAACATCTTTTGAAAACACCACAAAAATATAATCGGTTTTTTTCGGAATTAAATCAATATTTTTACGAAGCACCTCATAGACACGACGCCTGATTCGGTTTCTGCCTACAGCAGTCTTCATCACCTTCTTTGATACCACCACAGCCATTCTTGTAAACCCTCGGGAATTCTCAGCAAAAACTAAAGACATCTTCGGTGAGCGAACAGTCTTTCCTTTTTGATAAACATATCTCACTCCCCCTCTCGAATGAAACCTATACTTCTTATTGAGCATATATATATTATATAACAAATAAGCCCCTTACGGGGCTTATTATTAAGCTGTTAGGCGTGCGCGTCCCTTAAGACGACGGCGAGCGAGAACCTTACGGCCATTAGCCGTAGCGTTTCTCTTCATGAAGCCATGCTCAACTTTGCGTTGGCGCTTGTGTGGCTGGTATGTACGTTTTGGCATATTATTCCTTAAAATTTATTATTTCTCAAATATTTGTTATAGTATACTCCATTTTTCCACAATTTTCAAGAAGTTTTCCACACCATTATTGAGACACTACGTCCCGTGTGGAAACATCTCTCCCTGTTAAATAAAACTCATATTATAAAATTAAAAATCTAAAATTTCTATCTATAAATCTGTGGAAAACTCCAAAACTTAATGATATAATACTCTAAAAGGAGGTTCAATGTACAACGTTTGGGATAATGTCTTAGCTGAAATCCAGCAGAAAGTCTCTCCCGGCATTTTTAGTACTTGGTTTCAAGATACCTCTCTAATATCAAACGAAAATGGTAATATTGTTATCGGCGTAAAAAACGTCTTCGGCGCCAAACAGCTCAGCTCAAAATATCGTAGTACCATCGAAGAATCTCTTAAAAGAAATGGCGTAAAGGTTAACTCAATTAATTTTGAAACTAACCCAGACAAAAAACCTAAAATCCGCGCTAGAGAAGTTACCCCAGATTCTAATTCTATTAAAGAACAGCTTCGAGGAACAAAGAGATCTTTTGAACTTGATAATAATAATGGCTTAAATAGTAAATTTACTCTTGATAACTTCGTAGTTGGTTCAAATAACGACATAGCAGTTGCTGCCGCAAGAAGCATCATTGCTGAACCAGGTATACGTATTAACCCATTCTTTCTTTATGGTGGTCCTGGTCTTGGCAAAACCCACTTAGTTCAAGCTATTGGTAATGAAATAGTACGCAGTAGACCTAATTTTAAGATATTATATACTCCAATTAATCACTTCTATGCTGAATTTGTGGAATGTATTAAAAACGGTAAAGGTAAAGAATTTTACAATAAATATAAGAAACTAGATTGTCTTATTATTGATGATTTTCAACAGATTATTAATAAAGATAAAAGCCAAGAAGAATTCTTTAATATCTTTAATGATCTCTATCTCGCTGGTAAACAAATAATTGTCACCTCAGATCGTCTACCAAGCCAGATTAAAACCGTGGATGAAAGACTTGCTAGCCGTCTCACTTGGGCTGGCGCCTTTGATTTACAACTTCCAAAATTTGAAGAAAAATGTGCAATTCTAAAGCTAAAAGCTGAATATAGTGGCGCAGAAATTGAACAAGAAGCCATTGAATATATTGCTAATAATGTTAATACTAATATTCGTGATCTTGAGAGTGAATTATCAAAGATATTATTAATGTCTGATGTTCGCCATATGACACCACTGGAGCTCATTCAAAATGGTTCTACTAAGATTAATACTGTGTCTAAATTCCGCCCTTCTTCACCTAAAGTTATTCTCGAAAAAGTCGCTAAAGAATATAACATCACCCCTAAAGAGATGTGTAGTAAAACTAGAGTTAGTAATATTAAGACAGCCCGCCAGGTTGCTATGTTTATTATGCGAAAAGAACTCTCAATGAGTTTCCCAAAAATTGCTAACGAAGTAGGTGTTAAAGATCATACCACCGTTATGCATGGCGTAGAAAAAATCGAAGAAGACCTAAAATTAAACTTCGCACTTCGAGACCAGGTTGAATCTATTAAGGAGAAGATATATGGTTAAAAAAGTGGAAAAAATGTGTAAAACTCTGTTAAAAAGTTTGGGTATAAAAATTGTAAAACTCTGTGTAAAAAAATTAATCCTACAAAAATCCGTGGAAAAGAATCGTTTTTCGTATGTTTTTACTTTTAAAGTCACTTATTTATTCACAAGTTTCTCTTCCCTGTTTTTATTCAATAATATCCACTTTTCCACCGTACCTATAACTACTACAAATAATTTTTTTAATAATAATATTAATAATTAGAAAGGATAATTATGGAAATTGAAGTTACACAGGAAAAACTCAGTAAAGCCTTAAATAATGTTAGTCGTATTGCCGTAGGTAGAGTTACTTTACCAATTTTAAATAATGTCCTTATTCGTGTACTCGATAATAAAGTATCCTTAGTTACCACAAACCTAGATATGGCTATTATTGATTATCTACCAGTTAGTAATTGTAAAGACGGTGTTATCACAGTCCCAGCTAAACTCTTAGCGGAATTTGTATCTAATCTCCCAAGGGGTGAAAAAATTAAAATTACCGAAAAGAATAATAAAATTACTATTACTGCCGGTAAATATAAATCAACTATTAATGGATCTCCGGCAGATGATTTTCCTGAACTTCCAGAGATTGAAGAAAAAAGTGCAGTTATCTTTAAACTTGGAATTGATGAATTTAAGAATGGTGTATCTCAGGTGGCTATTGCAAGCTCTAATGATATGACCCGCCCAGCATTAACTGGTATTTATTTTAATACTAACGATAAAACTCTTGCTATTGCTGCTACAGATGGTTATCGTTTAGCTGAAAAGATTTTAGTAAAGAATGTTCAGAGTGAAGTAGGTGTAATTGTGCCAGCCAGCTCCCTTCAAGAAGTTCTTCGTTCCATTAATGATGATATGGAAGAAATTGAAATGTCATTTAACGATGATCTTGCTAGATTTAGAATGGGTGAGATAGAAATTATTTCTAAACTAATTGATGGTAGCTTCCCAGACTACCGCCGTTTAATTCCGAAAGATAATAATATAAAACTCGAACTATCCCGCGAAGAATTAGTTCGTGTTACGAAACTCGCTGCCCTCTTTGCTAAGAGTGTTAATGGGGCAATTGTTTGTGAAGCTAAAAAACCAGATAGTTTTTCTATTAAATCTGTGGCTTCTGAACTTGGTGAAAACGATTCTAAGATTGAAACCGAAGTTAAAAATGAAGGTAAAATTAATCTTAACTCCAGATTTTTAACTGATGCCTTAAATGCCCTAGAAGAAAAAGATATTATCTTTGAATTTGCAAACTCAATTTCCCCAGTTGTACTCCGTAATAAAAAGAACAATAATTATACGCATATTATTATGCCTCTAAATTCATGATTATAAATCAAGTTAAGCTCACTAATTTTAGAAATCACTCTAGCTATAAACTAGACTGTAAAGAAGACACTACTTTAATTATTGGGCCTAACGGCTGCGGTAAAACCTCAGTCCTAGAAGCTATTTATATCTTAACTAGAGGAAAAAGCTTTAGATCAACAGATCAAGAGATTTTAAAACGCGGCAAAGAGTTTTACCGCATTGAATTTACTACTAAATCTGGAGAATCAAGGACAGTAAGTTTTGATAATAAAAATAAAACCTTTATCGTGTCAGATAAAAAATCCCGTCGCCTCTTAAAAAATGAAAAATATCCGGTTATTTTATTCCAACCATCAGATCTTAATTTAATTGGTGGTTCCCCATCTCGTCATCGAGATTATTTTGACCGTTTCTTTTCCCAGATAATAGAAGAATATAATTCTAGCCTGAATAAGTATGAAAAGGCCTTGCGTCAAAGAAATGAGCTCCTAAAAAACGAAAATGTCGACCAATCTTCCCTTTTTTCTTGGAATATACTTCTTGCAAAGTACGGCGCCTACATTAGTAAAATTCGCACAGAATTAACTTCTAGGATAAATGATAAACTTACTAATATTTATCATTCTATTGCTGATAAAAAAGATAATGTAGAAGTGTTATATAAATCCGAAGTTAAAGATATTACTGAAAATAAATATTTAAATATTTTAGAAGCAAATTTCAAAAAAGATGTTTATCTTGGTCACACTAGTTTTGGCGTACACCGGGATGATTTTGAATTTATTTTTAATAATAAACTCGCCGAGGGTTCTGCTTCTCGAGGTGAAGGAAGAACTATTATTCTAGCTCTAAAATTCATTGAAGCAGAAATGATTACTAATAAATTAAATCAAAAACCAATTATTTTACTTGACGATGTTTTTTCCGAATTAGACGAAACAAGACGTAAATTTCTTGTCAAAAATTTTAAAAATCATCAGATTATTATTACTAGCGTCGAAAAAATTACTCTTGATTACTAGCTATATATTCGTTAATGTAAGCAATTACAGGGTTTTCTGTTCCCTCAAAGAATCGAATATTAGAATATGCGGTCGCTCCGCCGTCATATCTTCTAAGGGCTTCAGTTGCGCGGGCCAATGAAACATATCTTTGTGCATATTTGTATTGATTCCAATCTGGGTTCGAAGAAGAAGTCATAAATGCTGCTCCGGAAGCAAGTCTCTTCTCGCTTTCGTTAGCATTAAGAAATCTTAAAATCATCTTTAGAATGTTTGAGATGAAAGAAACTTTTCTTGTGTTATTTGAAATAGAATCTAGGATTCCACCATCTACTGTTCCTACCGGAGTACTTCTTTCATCATTATATTTAATGAAGTTTGCTAAAGTAGAACCATCATTAATAGTGCGAACGCCGGAACTATTAAGGGTAGTATTAGCTTCAACAAAAGCTATAAATCCTGCATCACTAAATGTATTACTAAGCGTAGAAGTATCAAATGTTGCCACCATTGCACAGCTTGCTGAACCAACTGCACCAATTGTGCCGAGTGTTTCACAGTTACCGAAGTTCGTTAAGAATGAATTAACTTCATCATCTGCTAATGCTGCTGGCAGTAGTGAATGGAATGCTGAAGATGTTACGCTCATAAATGATCCGATTTTGTTCATAATAGAGCCATTCTTAACCATTCCTACTGCAAATTTATAAACAATTGAACCAAGGAAAGTATTTCTAGAAGTAATATCAAATGGGCTACGATTCATTCTGTCTACTTCTGCGTCTAGTGCAAGAATAGTGTTTGTAAGCCTAGCATAGGTTTTAACTGAACTAGCATCACCAGGAGTTGCTCCACTAGCTTTAGCAAGCTCTTTTCCAACGTTTACTGCACCTTCAGCTAGTAATTCCCCACCGTTTATACCTTTAATACTTTCAAAGGAATTTTCTACCAAAGAGCTATTAACGGTTGGTGATACCTTACCGAGTACACTTCCAAGCGCTTCCTCACCCCAATTAATAAATCTTCCAATTACCGCTCTAAGCCCCTTAGATTTTGAAACTACTGTACCAGTAATGGCATTACCAGAACCAGAAGTTCCAAGCTGGTTTTCTACAGTCTTAAGTACCCGGTCTGATGAATAATTTTCTACATCACTTACATCAATTTTTTCATCCGCCAGTATTGAATAAAGGCTCTTTGCTTCAAGCATGCTTCCCTTTGATTTTACGATTTCCCCAGTTTTAACATCTACAACTTCCGATTCTTCTTCGTGATAGAGATAATTCATTGCGTCATTAATTCTGGTTTCACTACCTAGGCCGGCTTTCATTTTACTGATGTTTTCCATAAATGCTAGGAAAAATAAACTTGAACGCTGTTCCTTAGACATCGTGTCGGCCACATTAATAGCATCCGCAGCATTTAAGGTTGCCTGTGAACTACTTTCGGCAGTGTTTTTACTTCTTACCGACTCTACAAAAGTATCAGCCGCTCCAGAACTGGCATTTGATCCAACCTGGCCGTATTCATAATATGTGTCTACTGAGCCATCTTCATTTTGCTTTGTTTTCTCAAATAAACCAACATTATTAACATCGATACTGCTTCCCTCCCCCATTGCCTTACTCATTGCTTCCTCAAATTCAACATCTTCATCTTTGTAAATATTTCTAGAAGCACCTAGTTTTTTGAATACACTTAAAGCTGAATCATCGTAATAATAAGCGGCCCTAGAATAAGTAGCGCTATTGATTGCCTCATATAGTTTTGCATCACTATGTACAGCGGAAATAATTTCTCCAGCCGAGATTACTTTATCGTTAAATAATAGACTTAATGCCCCACTGCCTTTATTTGCTTCAGTAAATCCACCGCTAGTATTATAACCGAGTGTAGCACCGTGAATTTTTAGTTTTTCTGCCGTATTGTCTGGCACATCGCCAGATTGCATCGCCTGCTGAAAGACTAGAAGCTTACTCTCAAAAGCATCTGCATATTGGATATCAGTTTGTTCTATTAATCTTTCGGAAAGTGCAGAAGGAATTAGATTACCAGTGCTAAAGAAAGCTAAGAATACACCGATAACTGAGGTTAAAAACAGCAAAACAAAAGAACTCCCACGCTTTTTCTTAGATTTTTGCTTGTTTCCGGTCACATTAGAAATAATTTGATTATTGCTAAGTGCACTAGTTTCGGATGACCTCAAGATATCTTCTGCAGACATGTAAAAATTATAACATATTTTTGATATAATATAAAACATGATTAAGGTAGAAAAAATAATCCCTGGTGGACAGGCTCTAGGTACCATGCCAACTGGTAAAAAGATCTTTTTTTGGAATGCTTTGCCTGGTGAAAATGTTGTTGAATATAAAACCTTAAAAAGCGAATCTAGTTTCGAAGAAGCTTTAGCCACTAAAATTGATAATTATTCCCCTTTTCGCGTCGAACCAAAAGATGACTGTTTTCTCTCTACTTCCCCGTGGCAAATCATGGATTATAACTATGAATTAAAGCTTAAACAAGAGTTAATTGTTGAAATATTTCGTGAGCACCAGATAACAATTAATACACCAGAAATTCTTACCGATGGTAAAGATTATTATTACCGTAACAAGATGGAATATTCTCTTTTCTGGGATAATGAAGAAAACCTTATTAAACCAGCCTTTCATATGCGTGGTTCTCATCGTAAGATGATTATTAACCAATCTTCTATTGAGCGCCCAGAGATTATTCATGGGATGAGAGAAATAATTGATGATTTAAATGCTCGTCACGAAGAAGCTAGAAAGTATCAAACTCTTCTTTTAAGATGTAATCAAAATGGTGAAGTTTCTGGCGGTCTATTTGAAAACGGCAAGCCTCACCCGGTTTTTCATAATCTTACAGACAATATTTTGGGTCAAAAGTATTCTTATTCCCCAAACGGTTTTTTCCAAATTAATCTTCCGGTTTATGAAATGGCTTTAAACGAAATTAAAAAACACATCTCTACTGAAAAAGTACTCGACCTATATTCCGGTGTTGGCACTATCGGCCTTTCTGTCGCAAGAGATAAGGACCTTACTTTAGTTGAAGTTGATAAATCTGCCTACCAAGAATTACAAAATAATATTAAAGGCCTAGACAATATTCGCGGAATTCTTGATAAATCTGAAAATGTTACTAATTATTTAGAACCTGGTCATACCGTAATCCTAGATCCGCCACGCGCCGGTTGCGATAAAAAACTTATAGACAATATTTTGGAAGTAAAACCCGCCAAGGTTATTTACTTGTCTTGCAATCCGGCCACTCAGGCTCGTGACGTTAAACTGCTTTTAGAAAAATATCACGTTGAAGATATTAAAACCTTTAACTTCTTCCCCCACACCCCTCACATCGAGAATCTAGTTGTGTTATCATTGTAATATGGATAAGAATCGTAAACGCTTTATCTGGATAAACATTATAGTATTTGTTTTTATGGTTGCCGCGGTTACCTCGACTCTAATTTTTGGTTCCCGTGCTACCCGTATCGACGGCGGTGCCATGGCTGGGATTACCGAACTCATTAATAACAGTTTTGCCGGTGTTAAGATTTCTTATTGGCATCACATTGTATCATTTACGATTCTAAGTAATATTTTTCTTGGTATTGTTGCCTTGATTGCTGCAATCATCGCAATGAAAAATCCTAAAAAAGAGATTTCAAAAGGGCTTTCAACTTGGTATCTTGTAGCCTGCAGCTCGGGTATGCTAACTGTTCTTACCGTAATATTTTTCCTTGCTCCAATGCGCGCTGTCAGCGGCAAAAACTACTTTGATATGCTTCTAGAACAGATGTTTTTCTTGCATTTTCTTAACCCAGTTCTTGCATCAATCAACTATATTCTCTTCATGAATAAAGAAAAGACTGAATTAAAACCACGTCTTCTTGCTATTTTGCCACCGGTTATCTATGCTGCCCCATATATCTTTTGTGTCTGCATTATTAAAGTTTGGCCAGATTTTTATGGTCTTACCTTTGGTGGTAATAATTGGATTATTCCAATAATTTTTGCTTTGATGTGCGCTATCATGTTTGGAATTAGTAGTCTTATTTCCTTCCTACATAACCGCTTTTCTTGCTTAAAATAGTCTTTTTATTAAGATAAAAACGTGCTAAGATATTGTAAAGATGGAAGTGTGTCCGAGTGGTTTAAGGAGCACGCTTGGAAAGCGTGTGTGCGGGCAACCGTACCGGAGGTTCGAATCCTCTCGCTTCCGCCAGATTAGAAAAAATTAGGGTAAACATGAACGAAGAAATAATAAATATTAAAGGGCTCACCAAAAGGTATGGCTATGGGGACACTGAATCCTTCGCTTTAAGGGATTTTGACCTAACCATCAAACGCGGTGAGTTCATTATGATCATGGGGCCGTCCGGTTGCGGAAAGACGACGCTTCTTAATATCATTGGTCTATTGGATCGCGCAACCAGTGGTGAATATATTTTAAATGGTGAAGATGTAGCCGGTATTTCCTCTCGTCGTAAAGCACGTCTTCGCGCTAAGAAAATTGGTTTTATTTTCCAAAACTTTAATCTTATCCAAGATCTTTCCGTTCTTGAAAATGTTGCCCTTCCTCTCGTTTATGTCAATCGTCCACGTACCGTTCGCTTAAAAAGTGCTTCTGATGTTCTTCGCCGCTTCCATTTACAAGAGCGCGAATACTATTTACCATCTCAACTTTCTGGTGGTCAACAACAACGTGTGGCTATTGCCCGCGCCATCGTCAGCGATCCAGAAATCATTCTAGCCGATGAGCCAACTGGTAACCTTGATTCCCGTGCCTCTATTGCCGTGATGGAAGAATTAAAAGCTATTCATGAAGAAGGTAACACCATCATCATGGTGACGCACAACCCAGCTCTTACCGTATATGCTACCCGTGTTATTAATATGCTTGATGGCCAAATCGCCACTGATATTAAGACGGTTACCGATGAAAATCTTCCACAAAGGATTGAAGTAAAACGCACTCGCGGAAAAGCTAAAAAGACTCGTAAAACTAGTAGGAGGAAACGCTAATGGCCAGGTTATTTAGAACACATTTAAGGCTTGCTTTAACCTCAGTTAGAGAAAATCGTACTCGTTCATTCTTGACCTGCCTTGGTATTGCCATTGGTATTGCGAGTATTATTCTAATTCTTTCTCTTACCGGTAGCGTTGCAAAACTTATTTCAACTGAAATCTCAGATATTGGGCAGGACTTAATTGTGGTACGTCCTTCCACTACAAAAGATGGCCTTACCACTATTGTAGAAGAATTAACTTCCTCAAATTCCTTTCAAAAGAGTAATCTCGAAATTTCCGATGTTGCTGAGATTAAAAAAATAGAAAAAGTCACTGCCGTAGCACCGATTGCTATTACGCACAATACCGTAACAGATGAAGAAAACACTATTTCTTCAGCTACGATTCTTGGCACTAATGTAGATTTTAATTCTATCGAGCCGCAAACTTTCCGCTACGGTGGTTTTTTCACTGATAAAAATCGCGAAAATTCCATCGTGATTGGACCAAGCTTATCGCTTCATCTTTATAACACCACTAATCCGGTTGGTCGTACTCTTCTCTTCCACGATAAAAGATTTATAGTGGTTGGCGTGATGGAAGATAATGATGCAACGATTAATTTCGACAACGTTGATTTTAATAGCGCTATCATTATGGATATTAAAGTCCTTGAAGAACTAGTTGGCTCACTCCAAGTCCAACAAATCAACGTAAAAGTAGAATCAACCAGTGATCTTGAAGAGACTAAGACTACTATCAAAGATAAACTCACTAGCAAAAAATCTGGTGACACCAACTTTACCGTTACCTATGGTGATGATATTACTCACCCAGCTAGTAACCTTCTTAATATTATTTCCGGCATGTTGTCACTTGTTGCTGGTATTTCCCTTATTGTCGGCGGTGTTGGTGTTATGAATATTATGCTTGTATCAGTAGCCGAACGTGCTCACGAAATCGGTATCAGAAAAGCCGTTGGTGCATCTTCTTCCAATATTCTGATGCAATTCATGTTTGAAGCACTTATATTGTCAGTTCTAGGTGGTATTCTTGGCATCATCCTCGGTTACGTTCTAGCTATCTTCGTTTCTTCCGTTACGCCGTTCGCACCTTACGTTAGCTGGGAAATTATCGCAATTACCTTCCTAACAGCCGTAGTTGTGGGAATCATCTTTGGTATTTATCCAGCCCTCAAAGCCGCAAGTAAAAACCCAATTGATTCCTTAAAGCACTATAGGTAAATATGAAAAAACTACTCGAAAAACTCCCATTCTATAACACCGCAGTTTTACCATATCATTTTGCGCAATCTGTCGCCGCCTCCACACGTTATGGTCGCCCAGCCCGCAAGATGCACGTAATTGGTGTAACCGGCACTAATGGTAAAACCACCACCTGTTTTATGATTTGGAACATGTTAAAAGAAGCCGGCTTTAAAACCGGCCTCATGACTACTGTTGCTTGGGGTGTAGATAAACTTACCCCAGAGCTCGGCCACATGACCACCGTTGACGCATTTACTCTTAATAAGCGCATCTCCGCTATCAAAAAAGAGGGTGCCGAATATCTTGTGCTAGAGGTCACATCTCATGCCCTTTCCGAATATCGCACCCTTGGTATTCCAGTAGAAATCGCTGTATTTACTAATCTCACTCACGATCATCTAGATTATCACCGCACCTTTGTAAAATATCGCGACGCCAAAGGTAAATTATTTAAAAAAGCTAAGTTTTCTATTCTTAATGCCGACGATGCTGCCACTAGATTTTACGAAATGTCAGCGAAGAAATATACCACTTATGGTATAAATTATGGTGAGAAAAAGGCTGAGAACATCAAACTTGGCGTTTCCGGCGTAAAATATTCGTATGGTGATATAAAAATAGAGACCAATATTCCAGGCGAATTTAATGTTTATAATTCCCTTGCTGCCGCAATCGTTGGAGAACAATTAGGCCTTACTAAAGATCAAATCAAAAAAGGTATCAAATCACTTGAATCCGTTGAAGGTCGCATGAATGTTATTGATGAGGGGCAGTCATTCACTGTAATTGTTGATTATGCCCACGCCCCAGACGCTCTCGAAAAAGTCTTTGAATCGGTTAAAGGTCATAAGGGTAAGATTATTGCTGTTCATGGTGGTGCTGGCCGCCGTGATCCATCAACCCGCCCAATCCGTGGTATGATTCTCGGTAAATATGCTGATTTAGTTATTATTACCGAAGATGATTCTCGCGACGAAGACCCAGAAAAAATCGCCGAAGGTTTCATTGAAGGCGCTAAAAAAGCCGGCAAAACCCTTGGTAAAGATCTTATTAAGGAGCTTGATCGTGAAAAAGCTATCGAGTTTGCTATTAATTCTGCCAAAAAAGGTGATATTGTTCTAATTCTTGGTAAAGGCCACGAAAAAACCATCCTTCGCGCCGACGGCCCACATGATTTCGAAGACATCAAAG
This sequence comes from uncultured Candidatus Saccharibacteria bacterium, assembly GCA_964499905.1. Taxonomy (GTDB): domain Bacteria; phylum Patescibacteriota; class Saccharimonadia; order Saccharimonadales; family Saccharimonadaceae; genus Nanosyncoccus. Next base: position 37,176 of record CAZCPT010000005.1, read on the forward strand.
TCGCCAAAAAATACCTAAAGAAATTAAAGAAAAACTAGTTATTCAGGTAAGTATTCTGCGATTCCATCAATGATTTTGTCGTTTTCAATTCCCATAGATTTTGCCACCGCTGCAGCACATGCCATATATGAAGCGGCTGTTTCTCCAGGGATAAATGATGCCATTGATACAACTTCAGATTTAATCGAAAGTGTAGCTTCAGTTCCTTTTGGATAGAGCTTAGAACTGAGAATTTTTACCACAGAGCTTGTCTGGCCGTAGTCCCAAGATTCTTTTGTGCCCTTAAATTCAGAAAAGGCCTCAAAGTTCAAATCATCATGGTTCAAAACCACAATCTCTGGCTTCATGTCAAAGAGTGTCTTTTCATCTTCAAGATATTCTTCAGGGGTCATGTCTTTAAGAGAAGCGGTTACGAAATTAGTCATCGCGGCAATGTAAACTGGGATACCATGGAAAACATTATTTCGGAGCGTATCGGTCGGTACGGTCACGATTACATAATTTGCTCCAGCCTTCCAAGCGTCACTTAAGAATTTATGAAGCATCCCCATCTTGAACGGTTGGTCAGAAGCTAGTACAGCCACTTGTTCACCACTAGCTCTTAAAATTTCATGCACAAAATGTGCCACAATAGTTTTGCCAGTAGTACCAGTAATTGCGATGAGTTTCATATCCTTCATCGGGTTGCCATAATACGATTTCAAAATCCCAGCCTTCATTTTCTGGGTTCTTGCTTTAAAACCACCTTTTTTATTTTTACCCTTTGACTTTTCGCTCTCTTCCATACTTTTATTCTAGCACCTTTCCTTGAAATTAAAACCATTACCCTATTCTAGAAGCTTGCAAATTAGATCAACAATTAATTCCTTTTCACTTGATTCACTTTCTTCTATAAGCAGCGTAATTGCGGTTAAAGCTCTATCCGAAATCTTCGTCTCACCGTCTTTTGACAAATGATAATTATTAAGCGTGAGGTATAGTACAAAGAGTAGCGCCCCGATCTGTTTATTGCCGTCCTTAAATGGTTTTTCATGCACAATGAAATAAAGGAGCGCCGAGGCTTTTTCCGGCACACTTTTCCCTACTACCTCGTCGAATACTCTAGCAATCCCCTCTTTAAACCTTTCACCATCCTCTTCACCAAAATTCGCTGAGGAAGCTACATTTTGTTTTAACTTCTCCACTGCGGCGAGGCACATTTCCACACTTAATTCCCTCTCGGCCTGTTTTTTGTTGAGGAACTTCAGATTGATCCGCCCATTATCATATTCCTTTAGGGCCTCAAAACTCCCTGCGTATTTCGAGATTACTTCAAGAATTCCATTCGCTTCCCCCGCCCCAAGCTCGTTTCTGGCCGTGAGCCTCCTAATAATTCCCATCATTTCTTCAACGTCATGAAGTTTTTTAACCTCGTTTCTCTCAGTAAGATTCACCAAGCGGTTTTCGTTTACTGCAACGCCAGAGACTACATACTTTTTAAGTACCTTGGTTGCCCAAATCCTAAAATTGGTCGCCTTTTTTGAATTTACTCTGTAACCAACAGAAATAATCGCATCAAGATTATACATTTTTACCTGATAAGTTTTTCCGTCCGGACCAGTGTGTGCATTTTTTGCACATACTCGCGCCTCCTCGAGTTCGCCATCTTTTAAAATGTTCCGGATATGCCGCGAAATCACTGTACGATCTACACTAAAGATTTTTGCCATTTGTTCCTGGGTAGCCCAGATGGTCTCTCCCTCAGCATCCACATTGAAAACTACTTCCCCCTCGAGCCCTTTATAGATTTCGATGCGCTTTTCCTCTCTCATTATTCTAATTATAGCACATCTGTTTACCCCTATTTTGCTACATGATGCTATACTGATAATATGGGAAAAATCAGAAATGCCCTACTAACCATTCTTGGCATGGCTTTAATCGCGGCTTTAACCTTTACTTTACTTTTTTTCTTAAATCGTCCAATCGAAACTTTAGAAAACCAAAACAATGAACCGGTAAGTACATCAGAAGAATCTATCCCAAAAGAACGAATTTATACACTTACCTTTACTGGTGATATTTCTTTAGCAGATAACTGGCATATTGCTCCAAAATATGATGAACGTGGTGGTATCACCGGTATTCTTGGCGATACTATGCTAGACACTATGAGTAGTAGTGATTTCTTGGTAGTGAATTCCGAATTTACCATTTCTAACAGAGGAACACCTTTGCGTGGCAAGATGTATACTTTTCGCGCTAAGCCAGAGCGCCTTGCTATCTACAAAGAGATGGGGGTGGACCTCGCCGATCTTGCTAACAACCATGTTTACGATTACGGTGGGGATGCTTTTCTAGACATGCTAGACGCCTTTGACGAATATCAAATACCCCATATTGGCGCTGGGCGAAACTTAGAAGAAGCCAAAAAACCTTATTTTGTTACAATTGGCGGTTTCAAGTTTGCCTTTGTGGCCGCCACAAGGGCCGAAAAAAACGTGATGACTCCAAAAGCCACCGACATAGCCCCCGGCACTTTTTGGTGCTATGACCCAACCGAAATGATTAATCTCATTAAAGAGCTAAAAGATCAGGTAGATTTTGTCATCCCAGTTATTCACTTTGGACGTGAAAATTCACACGAACTTGAAGTAGCTCAGATGGATAGCGCTAGAGCCTATATCGACGCCGGCGCCGCAATGGTAGTGGGTCATCACGCCCACGTTCTTCAAGGAGTAGAGATTTATCAAGGAAAGCCAATCATCTATAATCTTGGCAACTTTCTCTTTAACTACGTAGATACCGACACCGCCCTCTTCCAGGTTAAAATGGATCAAGATGGTAATATGGAATACTACATTCTTCCTGCTTTTCAGACCAATAGTCAAACTATTCTCCTTGACGACGGTGCCAAAAAACAGCAGATTATTAACGACATCAACTCTTGGAGTATTAACGCCAAGCTAGACTCAACCGGTAAAATCATACCAGCGTTTTAATTTGTGGAACAAAAAATGGCGGAAGCGTTCGCCCCTTGGGACGCGTCGCTGACGCCTATGGCGGAAGCGAAAGGATTCGCATCGAGCGAAGCGAGATTCCAATCCTGCTTTTTGTGATTTTTCGTAAAAAATGGCGGAAGCGAAAGGATTCGAACCTTCGAGACCCTTGCGGGCCCACACGATTTCGAGTCGTGCGCCTTCAACCACTCGGCC